>DAOTXG010000445.1:0-2542 GCA_034435515.1 Anaerolineales bacterium | reverse complement strand
GTGACGGGCGTGGATAATTCGCCGGAGATGCTGGCGCGGCTGGAGGCCAAACTCAAAGCCGCCGCGGCGCACCCCCGCTCCCCTGCCCCCCTTCTCCTCTGCGCGGATATGCGCTCCTTCGCCGTCGAGCGAACACACCGCCTGGCGCTCATGCCGTTCAACACCTTCATGCACCTGCTGACGCCCGAAGACCAGGCCGCCGCGCTGACCAACATCCGCAGGCATCTCCAACCGGGCGGGAGGCTCGCGCTCGATATGCCCAACCCCGGCGAAGCCTACGCCGCCCCTGCGGGGGAACAGGGCCTGACGTTGGAGCGCACATTTGTGGACGGCGAGAACACGGTTCAGCAGTTCTCGTCGGTGGTCGTCGAACGTTCGGCGCAGCTGGCGCGGATTACCTGGCTGTACGACTCGATTGCGCCGGACGGGACGGTGAAGCGCACGGTAGCGCCGCTGACGCTGCGCTACACCTTTCCGGGCGAGATGCGGCTGTTGTTAGAGAAGTGCAGGTTCGCGCTCGCGCACCTTTATGGCGACTACGACCGCTCCCCGTTGGCCGACGGTTCGCCGAGGATGATTGTCGTCGCCGAAGCACGGTGAGGCAAGGTTATACTATAGAGATTAAGAAAATGATTTTGACTCGGCGTCAACGGATACAAAACGGATAAACGGATTTATCGCGCGCTATCCGCTTATCCGTTTCATATCCGTTGACACCGACTTAGAAAGTAAATCTTAACATCTATAGATGCTATTCTCGGCGAAGTCAGTTAACAGAGCAGGCATCAGATGGCAAACCTCTGCCAGTCAAGCGAGAAATCATAAGTGGCGATTGGCTCAGACCCTAAGCAACCCAACAGTTGCTCAGTCAAATTGCCCGGCTGAATCGCCGGTTCGGTCATTGCCAACAGGGCTTGACGAATAGCCGCCACCTCCCGCATGATTGTATCCAGGCGGGCAAGCAGGGCTTCACGTTCAGCAGCTTGGATAGACATATCTGCCTCCGGCAAAACATTTTAGCACATCTACAGTCTGGTCCCTTGCGATCTGTGAGAGAGAGCAATGAAAAGACTTTGGTTTGCAGTTACTCTTTTTGCAGCCGCTTGTAGCGGAGCGACCATCCCCTCGCCCACCCAGCCCCCGCCGCAGGTGTCGATAGTGACGGTGACGGCGCCGCCCGCGCAGCCAACGGCCACTCAGCCAAAGGCGGTGACGCCCGTGCCTCAGCCCGCCGCGCCAGTCAAAATGACGCTCACCGCCGCAGACGGGGCCTCGCTGGTCGGGTTGTTTTATCCGCCGCTCACCGCGCCCGCGCCGGGCGTCCTCCTGCTGCATATGCTGGGCGGGAGCAAGGCCGATTGGGACGCCTTCGCACGCGATTTGCAGCGGCAGGGCATGGCGGTCTTTGCGCTCGACCTGCGCGGGCACGGCGAAAGCGCCAAACCGGAAGACTGGCCGAAAGCGGCAGGGGACGTGCGGGCCGCGTGGGACGCGATGATCGCCCGGCGGGAGGTGGACCCGAAGGCCTCGGCCATCGTCGGCGCGAGCATTGGCGCCAACCTGGCGCTCATCGTCGGCGCAAACAACCCGGACGTGGTCACCGTGGTCGCGCTCTCGCCGGGGGAGGACTATCACGGCCTCCAGCCCTCGGCGCTGCTCTCCAATTTCGGCCAGCGGCCCGTCCTCCTCGCCGCCAGCCAGGATGACTCCTATTCGTACAGCAGCGTGCAGAAGATGACGCCCCTCGCGCCCCAGGGCGAAGCCTATTACCTGGCCAGCGCCGGGCACGGCACGCGCATGTTCGGCGACCCAAACTTGAAGTTAACGCTGTTGGATTGGTTAAGAAAGCATTTGGGGATACTGAAGGGGTGAAAGAATTCATGGTGCGAGAGTTCACATCCGGTAATCGCCCTCAGCACACTTTGCGCTTCGGCCTGCACACTGCCGTATCCTCTAGCCACCAGATACGATATACAAATTGAGGGGCTGTTATTGGCGCGAGATATACCTGGCCCGGGCTATTCGCGCTTATTCGTATTTAACCGGTTGACAACCTATTCATTGGTCAGCCCCACGGGGAAACACAATGGAAATACATATCGCGATTGTCGAACCTGACCTGGAGCGGCGGGAATGGCTGTATGCGCGTTTGTCGCAAGAGGCGGGTTTCAGGGTCATTGGCAGCGGGGGTAGTCTTCTGGCAGCCTGGCTGGCGAATTCTCCTGCCTGCCCTGTTGACGTCCTTCTCGTTGACATAGAACAGGTCGTGCTCACAGAGACCCAGACCTGGGCGGCGATTCACGTCCTGTTGCCAGGTGTGCGCATTATGGCCCTGGCCGAGGGGAAGGACGAGCGCCTCCTGAGTGTGGCGCTGGGCGCAGGGGTGATGGCGCTCCAACGACCCAATGCCGAGCCAGCCGCCCTCTGCCAGGCCATCCGCCATGCGGCGCAGGGCCTCGCCGACTATGATCCCTGGCTGGTTGAGTTAGCGGCAAGAGCGTTGATCCAGCCCTTCCCCGAGCGGTTTCCCCTTCCCGACCAC
>DAOTXG010000444.1:0-4574 GCA_034435515.1 Anaerolineales bacterium | reverse complement strand
CTCGCCCCAATTGAGCCACAGTCCCGTACCGAAGGTGATGCCCAGCAGCAGAAAGCCGAGCGCGGCGAGGTAGAAATGCCGCCCGGTGAGTGAGGGCCGTTGATGCGGGCGCAAGCCCAGGAGCTGCCAGTCGAGCAAGGCCGCCGCGAGAAAAACAAGCGCCCCTCCGGCGAGGATCAGGGCGGCGTTGACGAGCGGAACGCCCGCCACGAGTGTAATCACCCCTGCATTGAGCGTGAACCAGATGTCCCAGCGCATTTTGGGGCGCGGCCGGCCTGCCCAAGCGGCGGCCAGGCCGGGGAGCAGACCAAAGGTGACTTCGACGAGCATCCCCAGCGTGATGAAGTGGACGCGCAGCCAGCGCAGGCCGTTGAACCACGGCGTCCAGCCAAGCGAGGCCAGCGAGGCGTCAACCGCCATCATTCCGGCGAGACCGAGGTAAAGAAGAGCCATCAAGAAATAGGGGAACAACATGATCGAGAATCTGCTATACCCGCATGGGGATCAACAACACCGGCGCGATGGCGGCGCGCAGCACCGCCTCGGCCACGCTGCCGTAGATCAGGCGGCCCAGGCCAGAGCGCCCGTGCGTGGACATCACGATGACCCCGGTCTTCAACTGCCGGGCCGCCTCGACGATCATCTCGGCCGGCGCGCCACACACGACCCGGCTGTGAATACGGACGCCAGCGCTGCGCCACCGCGCCTCGACGCTCTTCAAATAGGCTTCGGCCTCCTCCCGGCCGCGCTTTTCGAGGGCCTGGCGCAGATCGAAATAGGTCACGCCCATGCCCACCGCCACGGCCGCTTCTTCCACTACGACCACACGCAACAGGCACACTTCGCTTTCGAAGGCTTGCGCCAGAGCGAAAGCCGGCGCTAACGCCATTTCCGCGAGCTGGGAACCGTCCAGGGTGACGATGATTTGTTCATACATGGCGTTGTCTCCTGCGAGTCCCTCCGACCCGAACGCAGTGGTCAGCGCACATTCATATCCTAGCGAGGGCGTCCCACCGCCAGAAGTGTTAGATGTCATCCGGCCCCCGGAAGAATTGCACCGCCCCGCCTGCGCGCGCCCCCCGCCTGGACCCTAAGGGTCTCGAAGACCCTTAGGGTCTGGCGGGAGAATTGCCGCATTCAGACCGTCTTTGCTGTGACGAAAATTGGCCCGATTCAGGGGACAAATGACACTGCCTCCCGCCCAACCCCGGACTTACACTGAGTAAAAGGAGTCCAACTGCATGACAACCCCCTGGTCCCACCGCTACGCCCACCGCACCAAGACCCTGACCAGTTCGGCGATCCGCGAACTGCTCAAACTGACCCAGCGCCCGGAAGTCATTTCCTTTGCCGGCGGCCTGCCCGCCGCCGAACTGTTCCCGCTCAAAGAGTTCGAGGGGGCGTGCCGCCGCGTCCTCGCCGATGCGACGTCTGGGTCGGCGGCCCTGCAATACAGCACCACGGAGGGCTACCTGCCGCTGCGCGAAATGATCGCCCGCCACACCGACCGTTACGGCATTGAGGCCAAACCGGAGAACGTGCTGATCACTTCGGGATCACAGCAGGCGCTCGACCTCATTGCCAAATTGCTCATCAATCGCGGCGACCGCGTGCTTGTCGAAGCGCCGACGTATCTCGGCGCTTTGCAGGCGTTCAACGTCTTCGGCGCGGAGTACGTGAGCGCGCCGACCGACGACGACGGCTTGCGCACCGACCAACTGGAAGAAGCCCTGCGCTCCGGCCCCAAGTTCATGTACATCCTGCCCAACTTCCAGAACCCGTCCGGCGCCACACTTTCGCTGGAACGCCGGAAGCGGCTCGTCGCCATGGCCGACCGGCACGGCGTCCCGCTCATCGAAGACGACCCCTACGGCCAGCTGCGCTACGAAGGCGAGCACCTGCCGCCGCTGCTGGTGCTCGACCGGGAGACGCGCGGCGTGCGGCGCGACAACGGCTATCACCTCGGCAACGTGATTTACCTGAGCACTTTCTCCAAGACGCTTGCCCCCGGCCTGCGTCTGGGCTGGATCGTCGCCCCGCCGGAAGTGATCGTGAAACTCGTGCAACTCAAGCAAGGCACGGACTTGCACACCAGCACCTTCAACCAGATGGTAGCCTACGAAGTCGCGCGCGGCGGTTTCCTCGACCAGCACGTCCGGGAGATACGCGAGGTTTATCGCGAGCGGCGCGACGTGATGCTCGAGACGCTCGAGGAGTGCTTCCCGCCCGGCTCGGGCGTCTCGTGGACTCATCCGCAGGGCGGGCTGTTCCTGTGGCTGCGCCTGCCCGAGCGGATGGACTCCCGCCGATTGTTGGAGGCGGCCCTCAAGGAAAACGTGGCCTTCGTGCCAGGCAACTCGTTCTTTGCCGACGAAGCCGAAGGCTGCCGCTACATGCGCCTGAACTTCTCCAACGCCCAGCCGGACCTGATCCGCGAGGGCATTCGCCGCCTGGCGAAGGCGACGCTGGAGCAGTTGGGAGAATTAGCGTAAAACGTATTGCGTATTCCGTATTGCGTAAATTACGCAATGCAGAAGCATGGTAACATCCCCGTCTAACTCTCGTGAGATTGGAGATTAGAGATGGGAGATTTAAGCCCCCGCGAGCGCATCGCCCAAGCCATCCGGCATGAGGAGCCTGACCGGGTCCCGACCGATTTCCTGGCCACGCCCGAAGTCTGGAACAAACTTATCGCGCATCTCAAGCCCGACGCCAGCGGCATCCATCTGGGCGAGTTCATGGAGCCGGAGCGCGAGGCCATCCTGCGGCATTTCGAGATTGACAGCCGCGTGCTCTCGTACGATATGTTCTGCAACCCGCCGGAGGCGATCCTGCACGACGGCGCGGTCGTGGACTGGTTCGGCACGCTCAACCGCTCGACGCCCAACCGCATGTGGCGGCAGCGCAACCCCGATGGCACGCTCCACGACATCTGGGGCACGCACGCGCAGCGCACCGAGCACGCCTTCGGCGCGTACGAGGAATTCGCCTCGTGGCCCCTGCAAAACGTAGCCTCGGTCGAGGACTTGAAGAGCCACCCCTGGCCCTCGCCCGACTGGTGGGACTTCTCGCCCTTGCCGAAGATCATGCAGGAGCTGGATAAGCACCAACCCTATCACATCCGCTTCCGCATCGGCTCGGTGTTCGAGATCGCCTGGCAGCTGCGCGGGATGGCTGAGTTCCTGATGGACCTGGCGAGCCAGCCGGAGATTCCGCTGTACATCATGGATCGGCTGACCGAGGTGTACGTGGAGAACACGCGGCGCGTGCTGGAGATCGCGGGCGACCGGCTGGACATGGTCTACTTCTACGACGACGTGGCGACGCAGA
Source organism: Anaerolineales bacterium (assembly GCA_034435515.1). Classification (GTDB taxonomy): domain Bacteria; phylum Chloroflexota; class Anaerolineae; order Anaerolineales; family UBA6663; genus DATDRS01. The sequence continues at coordinate 1,244 of DAOTXG010000444.1, read as the reverse complement.
ACTCGCTGATGATCTCGAAGACGATGTGGCGCGACTACGTGCGCCCGCGCCACCAGCAGTTAGTGGACCTGGCGCACAAGCACGGCAAGCCCGTCATGTACCACTGCGACGGCGCGGTGTACCCGCTCATCCCCGAGCTGATTGAACTCGGCATTGACGTGCTCAATCCCATTCAGCCGGACGCGAAGGGCATGGAGGCGCGCAGGCTCAAGGACGAGTTCGGCGCGAGACTCACGTTTCACGGCGGCGTGGACATCATCCAAACCCTGCCGCGCGGCACGCCCGACGAAGTGCGCGCCGAAGTGCGCGAGCGCGTGAACGTGCTCGGCAAAGGCGGCGGCTACATCCTGTGCAGCTCGCACCACCTTCAGCCGGATACGCCAGTGGAGAATATCCTGGCGATGTACGATGTCAGGTTAAGGGTGAGGGGGGAGGGGTGAAAAGTGGCAAGTGGCAGGTGGCAAGAAGTGTCGAAGACGATGACGCAGGCATCGCCGCTCCTGCCTTAGTGGCCGTCTAAAAATAACTTCCGCACTTTCACAACCGTGGGAGCGGCTTGTAGCCGCGACCCTCGCGGTTGAAAACCGCTCCCACGCTAGAAAACGGGAAGTTGTTCTTAGACGAGTTCTTATGCGTCAGCGCGTCCGGCGCGCAGGCGGTCGAGTTCGGCCTGTACGGCCGCGAGGCGGGCTTCGGCTTCGGCGCGGGCAGCCGCTTCGACTCGACGGGCCGCCTCACTCTCGGCTTGACTTAGGAGCCACTCGCCGGTCTGCGGATTCCGGAAACGGAGGAGGAAATAAAAATCGTCCGCCGTTTCACGCCGGGCCCAGACTTCCAACCCCAGTTGCTCGCTCAAGAAGCCAACGTCGTCGTTCTCCGAGGGCAGGGTCGGGATGGGCTGATAGGCCCCCTCAACGTAGCGATAGCCGAGCAACACGTCGCCGAAGTAATCTCCCCCACTCCAGTCGAACATGACGTATTCGGGGATTTGCAGCGAAGCATACAACGCCTGGTTCGTCATGTCTTTCTCCCACGTGCCGGGGGAAGCAATTTCGATGACGATGGCCGGCCGTTGCTTCTCGCGCCAGAGTTGATAACTGCGGCGCCGGCGTTTGGGCACGCCGCGCACGACGAACACGTCAGGCGCAACCCGTTTTTTCGGATCGCCTTTTTGGTAATAGATCAACAAGTTGGCCGCAACGTAAACCTGCGGATCATCCCGGAAGAAATTGACCAGCGCGAAC
>DAOTXG010000443.1:0-4198 GCA_034435515.1 Anaerolineales bacterium | reverse complement strand
CGCCTGGCCGCCGGATTGCAAATCCGGCGGGAGCAGAGTTATTCTTTGACGAGTCCTAGCAACTGGGTGGCGGCTCATGCTCTCAGCCCGCGTCCCCGCGGGCAGCCAACCGCGAGGACGCGGTTGGAAAGGAACAGAGATTATTCCCGATAATGCTGCCTGTTTTGCAACAGGATGACAGCAATCACTTCGCGTTAGTCGCCAGGGCGAAAGCGATTAACTGCGGCGAACAACTCGCGTTATCCTGTACCTTGTCAACAGCAGCATCCCCAGCGTCACCAGCAGGAGCGTAGCCTGCACCACGTCAGAAAGAAACGTGGGGATGCCCAACTGGCGGCTGACGGACTGGCCGCCGGTGAGGATGAGCGCGATGAAAATCGCCGCCGCGCCCGCGCCGAAGGGATTGATCGCGCCGAGGGTGGCGACGACGATGCCCGAATAACCGTAGCCGGGCGAGATGTCTTCGAGCAGGCGATGGTGGAGACCCGCGACCTCGCCCACGCCCGCCAGGCCGGCGATGCCCCCGCTCACCAGCGCGGCAAGGAGCAAAGTGCGAGTCACGTCCACGCCCATGAAGCGCGCGGCTTCGCGCCCCAGGCCCAGCGCGCGCAATTTCAGCCCGAAGGGAGTCCGGTTGAGCGTCCACCAGGCAACCAGCATGGCGGCCAGGCCGACGACCAGGCCGAAGTGAACGCGCGAGCCTGGGACGATCAGCGGATAATCGGCGGCGATGCGGGGCGACTGCGGCCAGTTGGTCACCGGGTCGAGCCAGAAGTTGGTGAGGATGGCGTTGATGAGGAACAGCATCACCGAATTGAGCAGCAGGGTGGTCACGACCTCGTCCACGCCGAGCCGGGCGCGCAGGAGCGCTGGGACGAGCGCCCAGAGCATCCCGGCGAGGAAGCCGCCGAGCATCATCAGCAGAATCACCAGCGGCGCGGGCAGAGCGGGGGCCAGCGGCAGCTGCCCGATCCACGCCGCCGCCAGCGCGCCGGCGTAGAGCTGCCCCTCGGCGCCGATGTTGTAGTAGCCCGCGCTGAAGGCGAAGACGACGGCCACGCCGGTCAGCAGCAGGGGCGTCGCCTTGACCAGGACTTCCAGCGCGCTGACTGGGGCCGTCAGCGGCTCGACGAGCATGAAATAGAACGCCTGGAACGGATTGGCGCGCGCCGCGGCGAGCAAAACGGAGGTGAGCAGGAAGGCGCAGACGGCCGAGAGCACGGGAATCAACCCGCGCATCCACAACGGCGCAGAGCCCTTTTCAAGCCGGAAATTGAATATTGTCACACTTGCCTCGACCCCGACATCATCAACCCCAACTTCTCCGCCTCGGCTTCCTCCGCCTTCACCTCGCCTACGAGGCGGCCCTCGTAAATCACGGCGATGCGATCGGCGAGCGCGAGAATCTCGTCCAGGTCTTCCGAGATGAGCAGCACCCCCGCGCCGCGCGCGCGCTCCTCCAGCAGGCGGCGGCGCACGTATTCGGTCGCGCCGATGTCGAGGCCGCGGGTTGGGTCTACCGCCACCACCAGGGCCGGGCGGCGGTGCAGGCTGCGGGCGAGAATCAACTTCTGAATGTTGCCGCCGGAGAGCGTCCGCACCCGGTCGGTTGGCGCGGCCTTGATCTGGTACTCGGCGATGAGCCGCGCGGCGTGCACGTGCATAGCCGCGCGGTCGAGCTGCCCCCGGCGCGTGAATTCGGGCAGATACGCGAGCGTCATGTTCTCGGCCACGCTCAGTTCGCCGACGACGGCGGCCAGGCGATCCTCGGGGATGTGGCCGACTCCCCGTGCGACGATTTGCCCAGGCGACAGGCCGGCGAGGTTCTGGCCCTTGAGCCTGACCACACCCCGCTTAGGCCGGCGCAAACCCTGCAGGACCTGGCTCAATTCGCTCTGTCCATTCCCTGCGACCCCGGCGAGGGCGAGGATTTCCCCGCCCCGGACGGCGAACGTGACGCCGCGCAGGGCGTCGCGGCCCTTGTCGCTCTCTGCCCACAGGTCGTCCACGACCAGCACCGGCTCAGAGAGACGACTCGACGAGTCGTCTCTACCCCGGGTCACGCCGAACGTCTCGCGCCCGACCATCCATTGCGCGAGTTTGGAGGCATCGGCTTCGCGCGTGAGCGCGCGCCCGACTACGCGCCCGTCGCGCAACACGGTGACGCGGTCGCTGACTTCCATCACTTCCTGCAGCTTGTGGCTGATGAACACAACCGCCAGCCCCTGCGCCACCAGACCCTTCACAGCCTGGAACAGCGCGCGGCTCTCCTGCGGCGTGAGCACCGCTGTCGGCTCGTCGAGGATGAGCACCCGCACGTCCCGGTGCAGCGCCTTGAGAATCTCCACCCGCTGCTGCTCGCCGACCGAGAGGTGCTTGACCAACGCGGTGAGATGAACCTCAAAACCGTAGCGGCGGGCGGTCGCGGCCACGGCGCGCTGGGCGGCGGCGAGGTCGAAACGCACCCCGGCCTGCGTCCCCAGCACCACGTTCTCGGCGACGGTCAGCGTGCGGATGAGCGTGAAGTGCTGGCTCACCAGGCCGAGGCCGTGGGCGAGGGCGTCAGCGGGCGAGCGGATGGCGACGGGCCGGCCGTCGAGGCGGATTTCGCCAGCGTCGGCCTGATACAGGCCGTAGAGGATTTCCATCAGCGTGGCCTTGCCCGCGCCGTTCTCGCCCAGCAGGGCGTGGACCTCGCCCGCGCGCAGGTCGAGGTCCACGTGGTCGTTGGCCATGAGGGAGCCGAAGCGCTTGGTGATGCCGCGTAGTTCGACAGCCGCGAGGGAAGCCATGCTGGAGTGGGAGAACGCTGAGAACGCTGATGGGGCGCTGATTTTCGCTGATTCTTTTGATGGCTATACACGCCAAGCGGTCCGCGTGCTCTTTGCGTCAGCGCTACCAGCGTTCTCAAAAGTCGGCGGGCGAGGCGGCTATTCGCCCGAGGGCGGTGGGGCTTCGTTGATGTCCACGCGGAACTTGCCGCTGACGATCGCGTCCTGCTTTTCCTTGACGAGCGCGAGCACATCCGCCGGGATTTTCGACTCGTTGCCGTGATAGGACGCGAGCGACGCGCCGCCCTTGACCATCGTGCTGAAGTCCTTGAGGTCCTGCGCGGTGAACGCCCCGGCCTTCACCTGCTTGACGACGTAATCCACGGTCGGGCCCATGTTCCACACCGGGCCGGTCAACACGTATTCGGGCGCGAGGTTGTTCTGGTCTTCGAGGCTGCCGAAGGAGAACAGCCCCTTTTCGGCGGCGGCCTCGATGACGCCCGCGCGCTCGGCGTAGAGGATGTCCGCGCCTGCGTCAATCTGCGCCAGCGCGGCTTCCTTGGCCTTGGCCGGGTCGTAGAACGAGTTGATGAAGGACACCAGCACCTTCGCGTCCGGGTTGACTTCCTTGACGCCCTGGACGAAGGCGTTGACGATGCGGTTGACCTCGGGAATGGGCATGGCGGCGACGACGCCGATGGTGTTGGACTTAGTCATCTTGCCCGCGATCAGGCCGCACAGGTAGGCCGGTTCGTGGATCCAGTTGTCGAACACGGCCAGGTTGGGGTTCTGCGGCCCGCCGTCGGAGCCGAAGACAAAGGCGATGTCCGGGAATTCAGAGGCGACTTTCGCCACGCCGTCGCGGTTGCCAAAGGCGTCGCCGATGATGACGTCCGGTTTGCTCTTGGTGGCCTCCTCGCGGAGCACACGTTCCATGTCGCCGGCATAGCCGATGTTGTCAGTCCACTTATATTCGACGTCGCCCCGTTGCTGAGCGGCCAACAGGGCGGCGTGGATGACGCGGTCCCACGGCTCTTCGAGCGGGGTGGCATAGGCGCCGAAGACGGTGATCGTCTCCTCCCCCGGCGGCGCGGCGGTGGGCGTGCCGCCGCCGCAGGCGCTGAGGACAAGTGTAAGCGCAGTGACGAGGCTTAACGCAATCAAACGGGTTTTCTGGCTGAACATGACGGGTCTCCTCCAGAGAGATAAACTTGTAAGGCAGGGTCACAGCGATGAAGAGAATACTTGTCGGTGAGTGGTAGCGCCTCCTACTACTTATGTGCCTGAGTCTGAATGCCCCAATACTTTGCTTCTTCTTCCCACTCGTGCAGATACGCCTTCGGGTTCTTGCAGCGCATGCCCCAATCGCCGATGGCGCACACGGGTTTGCCCTGAAAGGCGGCCTCGGCGCGCTGATGGTAGTGCGG
>DAOTXG010000442.1:0-11794 GCA_034435515.1 Anaerolineales bacterium | reverse complement strand
TGACGACCGTTAGATTGTTGATCTGGCTGCCCGTGATAGCCTCCGTGCCCTGGATACCCTTGACCAGGTATGGCTGGCCGCCGCCCGCTGCCGCAATTTGAGGGGCTTCGCCTGAAGAAACGGTCCCAGTTATCCGATTGACGTTGGCCGCTGCGCTGCCGGCCCGCGCCGATTCCGCCCGCGCGAAGGCCCCTACGAGGCCCAGGACGAGCACTACACAAAGACCGAGAAGAGAAAGCCTAGATTTCATGGTGTCCTCCTTCCATGCAAACGTGTTGAGCGCGACGAATATGGAATCATGCTCCACCCCGCAGGTTTCTTACACCCGTGATATGCCTCGATAATAGGCAATCATCGTGAACAAATCGTGAACAAATCGTGAATTGAGCAGGCCGACCTGTGAATGAGGAATTTAAACCGCACCTCCCTTCCAGAGGGTCGAACGGCCATAGGAGAAGGCTGCCTTTGTGCTGATAGACGGCTATGCGATTTTGAGATGAGGGCCGAGTTCAGAAATGAGTGCGAGGATAGTGCGACAGGCGGGTGTAACCAGAGAGGGAGGACTGACCGGTTCTCAGGTGTGAGCGACAGGGCAACCTGGCCACCACGCGCAAGGACAAATAGCCCAGGGGGTGGCTTGCGCCTGAAGGCGATCGCCGGATCGGCCCACAGGTTAAGCCATATTGGGGCTGAACCTGTGGCCGCTGTCCGCGAACGCCGGGGGGGTTGTTCAATTGTGACCAGAGTCGCGTGCTCAGTGTGGGCCGTTCATCGGGCTTCCCTCTACTACGTCCTTGATTATAGGACAAAACAGGCCCTGATGGTAATAGTCTCGTCTGCGCCAGACCGGACAGGTCTCCAAAGACCTGTCCGGTCTACGGCTGCCCTCGCTTTTTCTTGATAATCAGCCCCCTCCAACCGGCGCGGCGGCGACCACCGCCTCCCCCCGCTTCACCCCCAGCATCATCGCCAGCGCGACGCCCATGAAGATCGGCGCGACGAGCATGATCGCGTTGTAATTGCGCCCGGTCAGTTGGATGATCCAGCCGTTGCTGTTCGGGCCGACAATCGCCGAGAGCGTGGAGAACAGGTAGTACAACCCGGTATACGTGCCAATGCGCGCAGCGCTGGTCATGTCCACGACCATCGGGAGGCTGTTAATGTTGATAAGCGCCCACGCCGCCCCGGCGACCATCAACAGCAGGCCAATCACCGGGACGACGCCAAGCACCGGCAGTCTCGTCAGCGGAGTGATAAGCGTGGCGGGTGGGAGGAAGAACATCACCAACATGACAAGACTCATGAGGGCGATGCCGCTCACGATGGTGACCCGCCGGCCGGCCCTCGCGCCGATGTACCCGGCCGGCAGGGCAAAGATGACGAAGATAAGCGAGAGTTGGCCGAGCAGGCGCGCGCCGTCGGCTTCGTCGAGGCCGAGGTGATTTTTGGCGTATAGCGTGAAGAAAGCCTCGACGGCGGTGAAGCCCAGAAACCAGAAGAAGATCGCCAACAGGATACGGAGCGCGCTTTTGTCGTCGTCCTGCATCACTTCGCGCAGGCTGGCCCACATGCCCGGCTGTTTCTCGGCCGCCCCATATTCTCGGGGTTCCTTGATGAAGACGAAGACGAGCAGCGCGGCGGCGACGACCAGCGCCGAGCCGAGCCAGAACGGGAAGGCCGGGTTCATCCTGTAAAGCGCCGAACCGCCCAGAAAGGCGACGATGGCCCCTACCCCACCCATGAAATTGATAATGCCGTTAGCCTGCGAGCGGTGCTGGGAGGGAGTGATGTCTGGCATGAGCGCGACGACGGGCGTGCGCCAGAGCGCCATGCTGAGCAGCAGCGTGCTCGTGCAGGCGACGAACAGCGGCAGGATCGCCGCCGTCGGGATGAAGCCAAAGGCGACCGCGCTGACCGGCGCGCCGACGAGGATGAACGGCATCCGCCGCCCGAGGGAAGTACGCAACCGGTCCGACCAGGCGCCGATGGGCGGCTGGATGACGAGCGCGGCGATATTGTCGAGCGTCATAAATAAGCCGATGAAGGCGGGAGAAAGTTCGAAGCGGTCGGCGAGGAAGACCGGGACGAAAGCGTTATAAAGCCCCCAGATGACGCTGACGCCGAAGAAGCCAAAGCCGAGCAGGAAGATTTTGCCGTAATTGAGCGGAGGAGTATCTGCCATGAGTGCATCCTCAAAAGGTGAAGGGGGTGCGCCAGAGTTTAGGCCGATTGGCTGCGGATGCAAGTGAGGCCGGCCCCAAAAAAGAGACCGGGCGAACCGAAATTCGGTTCGCCCGGTCTGCCTCGGCGCAATAGAAAAGCCTCGCTGTGTGTGAGCAAATAAGGGCGGGGCAGCTTGGCTTGCCGCTAGCGCCAAGAGACCGGCGATGACTCGTCAGGCCGTGAGGAGGCGCGTCGCTGGGCGGTTACTCGTCATTATTCCCGTCATCGCTCAGTGAAGAGTATGCGGGCGGAGTAGCCCAGGCCAGCGTCTCGGGCCTTCCGATTGCGCCAGGTTGCATCGGCCCCGGTACACAGAGAGGCTTTTCCAGGCATTTGTACTGTAAAGAATTTAACCGCGAGAGTCAATGTCCCTCCGGCTTAAAAAGATTCCTATTCGCGTCGAAAGTCTGTTCGACTTAACCACTCACCAAGATTCTAACCTATGCGTTAACAACCGCCATATCTGGCCGGCCGCTTTCAGTCGTTGAATTCTGACCGGGGTGGGCAGGATTGGCCGCTGTAACTACAACCTCTGGATGACAAAACCCCAAAGGCGGAGTATAGTGGAAGCAATCAATAGTTTGACGTAGTTCTTGTCGGGAAACCCCGGCTAGAAACCGGTTTCTCCGCCTGCTTTCCCGACAGAAACCAGCATAGAAAGACGACGGGAGGCGCTTATGGAAACAACGGCTGTACCGGTTCACACCAGCACCGACCTGGATCTCGAAGCGGAAGTCGTCCGGGCCATCCGCGGGCTGGACATCCTCCGCCCGACCCGCGCGGAGGTTAACGTCAGCGTGGAGAATGGGCAGGTGACATTGACGGGGATTGTGCCCTCGATTTTTGCAGCGGTCGAGGCTGAGCGGGCGGTGCGCGCCCTGCCGGGCATCCGGGGGGTGACCAACAAATTGCTCGACGACGGCGCCATTGCCCGCCGCGCCGCCCACGCGCTGGCCGCCGACCCGCGTACCCAGTCTATCCCGCTGGGCTACAGGGTGACCTGCTTTTTCGGGCACATCGGCGTGGTGGGCCACCTGACCGAGGAACAGCGGCAGGCTGTCACCGAGGTGTGCCAGTCTATCGAGGGCGTGCGCGGGGTGAAGATGGTGGCGACGAGCTAAGACTCATCACAACTCATCCCAGATTGGCTGGAGCACCGTCATCGCGTGAGCCAGGCGGCGGGCGATGGCCTCCAGCACCTCTGTGCTGAACGGTTCGTACGGCGTCGTCTCGTAGACCTTTGTCCAGCCTTTGTCCCACGGCTCGGCCTCCCACTGGGGGCCGAGCGCTGCTTTAATTTCCACCATGCGCCGCGAGAAACCGGCGAGCAGCGCCAGGTTCTTCGCCCGATCCCTGCTCTCAAAGTGCAGGCCGATCTCGATCAATCCACGCCGCTCCCCCATGTTCCAAACTTCATAGTGCAGTCGCGGGTCGCGGTAGTAAAGCTGGCAGAGCCAGCCGCGGCTCACGCTCTTGAACTTACGTAAAGGCGGTGGCAAATGCTCCCGCGTAGCCGCCGGGAGGGCGTGCATGAACTGCGAGGAGGTGAGACGGGGCATGAGGGTGTGAGTAAAACGTAAAGCGTAATTAGCGGCGGAGGGTGGCGACGAGGCGGGAGGGGAATTCGAGGAGGGCGAGGGCGTCGTAGATGTTGGCGGCGACGATTTTAGCGTTCACCAGCGCCTCGACGGCCAGGCCCTCTTCGCCCAGCACGGCGATGCCCAGCGCGGCGGTCTTGAGCATCTCGGCGTCGTTGGCCCCCTGCCCGATGGCGATGACGCGCTCCGCGCCCAGGCGGCGCACGTACTCGCCTTTCTGCCCGGCCTCGCCGCCGGGGTGGAGGCGGATGGCTTTCATCCCCAGCATCAAGTCAATCGCCGCCTGCCGGCCGTAGGTGTCGGCGGTGAGGAGGTGAATCGTCAGCCGGTCGCGCAGGTTTGCGAGGAGTTTCGGAATCCGGTCCAGCAACCGCCCATCTTTCGCCAGTGTGCCGTTGACGTCGAGGACGAGGTGCTCCAGTTTGAAATTGCCGCGGCCGGGGATGTCGAGTTCGATCATGGTATAGGCCAAGTTTCCAGGGTAGTCAGGTCTTCGTAAGTTTCGCGACGGCGGATGAGCCGAACCGAATCGCCATCTACCAACACTTCGGCGGGGCGCGGCTGAGAGTTGTAGTGCGAGGCCATGCTGAAGCCATACGCGCCCGCGTCCATCACGGCGAGTTGGTCGCCGGGTTGGAGCGGGGGCAGGTCACGGTCGCGCGCGAGGACGTCGGCGGACTCGCAGATGGGGCCGACGACATTGGTAAGTAGTAATTGGTTATTGAGGTTTTGGTGCAGGGGCAATACTTGATGATAGGCGTCGTAGAGGGCAGGGCGGAGGAGGGTGTTCATGCCGGCGTCCACGACGAGGGTGCGGCGGCCGGCAACCTCCTTGACGGCCTGGACAGTCGTGACGAGCGCGCCGGCATTGGCGATCAGGTAGCGCCCCGGCTCGACGTGGAACGATAAGCGATCCGCCATAGGTGATAAGCGTTCGACAATCGGCCTGGCAAAGTCCTCAATCGAGGGGAAACGGTCACTTTCGCGGTAGGGGACGGGAAAACCGCCGCCGAGGTCGAGAGAGTCAACGGATTGAACGGATTGAACGGAAGACAGACTGGAATTGGCGCGCTCTATGAAATCAAGAGCAACTTCAATCGCGCGCAGGGTGGGGGTGGGGTCGGGGACCTGGGAGCCGATGTGAATGTGCGCGCCGCGAATGACGAGGGCGGGAAAGTCGGCGGCGCGCCGGACGAGGGCGAGCGCTTCGTCCACCGGGATCCCGAATTTATTTCCCGCCCCGCCCGTCTGGATGTGGCGGTGCGTCTCTGGCTCGACGCCCGGGTTGAGGCGCAGGGCGACGGCGGCCCGGACCTGGCGGGCGGAGGCCAGCGCGTTGAGGCGCGTCAGCTCGTCGGCGGACTCGACGTTGAACCAGCCGACGCGCGCGTCGAGGGCGTCAGCGAGTTCGGCGTCGGTCTTGCCCACGCCGGCGAAGACGATCCGCGCCGGGTCAGCGCCGATTTTGAGGACGCGGTACAACTCGCCGCCTGAGACGATGTCGAAGCCGGCGCCCTCGGCCTTCAGCAAGTCCAGCAGGGCCAGGTTGAAGTTGGCCTTGACGGCGAAGCAGATGAGCGGACGGAGCGCGGCAAAGGCCGAGGCCAGGCGGCGATAGTTTTCCCGGATCACCGCCGCCGAATAGACGTAGAGCGGCGTGCCGTATTCCTGCGCCAGGCGCGAGAGGGCGACCGAATCGCAGTGAAGTTCGGAATGGGAGTAGGCGAAGTGGGACATGAGAGGTAGTAAGGGTAAGCGCAAGGCTTACCCCTACGTATCTGATGCTCCCGCGCGCGTGACGCCGCTATCGCGCTTCGACGACCAGGATGGTGAGATTGTCCGGCGGCTCGGCGACGCCCGCCAGTTCGACGAGGTGCGCGATCAGCGCTGAAGCCAGTTTGTCCACGTTGAAGTAGTCGCGCAGGTGAACGAAACGGGCGATAGCCGCGCTGTCGGCCAGCGTGAGGGCGACGGGGTTGAGAGCCACGTAAGAGTCGCCGGCCGCGAGGACCATTGGTTCCGGGTCGGACGACAGCGGTTTGACCGTGCCATCCGCCAGGCGGAAGTAATGCGCGACGCCGGGAATAGCCGCGCAGGCAAGCGTCTGGTTAGGGGGGTTGAGGTAAACGCTGAGACAGGCGCGCGGCGCGAGGGCGCGGAGGATGGCCTGCGGCGAGGGGGCCGCGAGCGTGGCGGCCCGGTGACGGAGAGGAAAGTCCGGCGGGAACGGCTCACGGTCGCCGAGCGCCACCCAGGTCGGCGAGTCGATGGGCGGCGCATTGGTCGCCCGGACAATGTGGGAGATGCCGCGCAGGGCGATATGGAACATAACCCAAGTATACTACACAAAACTGGGGCGTTGTGGTAAGATGCCGCCCGGCTGCGCCTCTCCCAGAGGGACGCAGACTATCCATGCCGCTCCGACCGATACGGGCGTGCGCCTCTGGCCGGGCGTTCCGTAAGGGTTGACGAGCGGCTCAGTCAACGCAAAAGGAGTTTGACCTCGATGGCCGTCATTTCGATGAAAGCCCTGCTCGAAACGGGCGTCCACTTCGGACACCGCACCCGCAAGTGGCACCCGAAGATGAAGCCCTATATCTTCACCGAGCGCAACGGCATCCACATTATTGACCTGCAACAGACCGTCGCGTCGCTGGAAACGGCGTACGCGCTGGTGCGCGACACGGCGGCGAAAGGCGGGACGGTGCTCTTTGTGGGCACCAAGCGTCAGGCGCAGGAGACCATCCAGAAGGAGGCCGAGCGCTGCGGCATGCCCTACATCAATCAGCGCTGGCTGGGCGGGACGCTGACGAACTGGAAGACGATCAAAGACCGCATCAACGAGTTGAAGCGGCTGGAGGGGAAGCAGACGCAGGGGGACTTCGGCAACCGGACGAAGAAAGAAGAACTGATTATCGGGCGCAAGATTCTGCGCTTGCAAGACCGGCTGGGCGGCATCCGCGCTATGGTGAAACTGCCCGACCTGTTGTTCATCGTGGACGTGCGCCGCGAAGAAACCGCCGTGAAGGAGGCTAACTCCCTGGGCGTCCCAGTGGTCGCGCTGGTAGATACAAACTGTGACCCGAGCGGCGTGGATTACGTGATCCCGGCCAACGACGACGCCATTCGCGCCATCAAACTGATGACGGGGAAGCTGGCCGACGCGGTGCTGGAAGGCAAAGCCCTGCGCAAGGACGAGAGGGAACTGGCCGAGGCGTCGGCGCTGGACGGCGCGGCGGAGACGGCCGAGGCGAAGGCGGCGCTGGACGACCTGGAAGACGCCGGTAAGGGCGCAGACAGCGCCGGGGACGAGGCCTAAGCGACATGGAAATTTCTGCTCAACAAGTGAAGGAACTCCGCGAGGCGACCGGCGCGGGCGTGTTGGAGTGCCGCAAGGCGCTGCAGGCGACGAACGGCGACTTCGAGAAGGCCGTGGCCTACCTGCGCGAGCGCGGCCTGGCAGCGGCGGCGAAGAAGGCCGGGCGCGAGGCGAAGGATGGAGTGGTGGAACTGTACAGCCACGGCGGCGGGCGCGTGGGCGTGATGGTCGAAGTGAACTGCGAGACGGATTTCGTCGCGCGCACCGAGCAGTTCCGCACTTTCGCCCACGATCTGGCGCTGCACATCGCGGCGGCCAATCCACGCTACCTGGACGCCGCCGACGTGCCGGCCGAGGTGCTCGACGGCGAGCGGACCATTGCCCGCAACCGGGCCTTGCAGGAAGGCAAGCCGGAGAAGGTCGTGGACAAGATCGTCGAGGGGCGGATCGAGAAGTTTTATCAGGAAGTCTGCCTGCTCAAGCAGCCCTTCGTCAAGGACGAAGGCCTCACCGTCGCCGATCTGCTCAAACAGACCATCGCGGCCATCGGCGAGAACGTAATCATCCGCCGCTTCGCGCGGTGGGAATTGGGGGAAGCAGCGTAGGCGAGCGCGAGCGGGTGGCTGAGACAATCAGTCACCCGCTCTTTTTTTGTCAATAGGAGAAACTATGGCAACCACAAAATATCGGCGCGTGCTTCTCAAACTCGGCGGCGAGGCGCTCGCGGGCGAGGGCGGGTTCGGCATTAACCCCGCGCACGCCGAGGAGGTCGCCGCCAAAGTCAAGGCCGTGCGCGAGCTGGGCGTGGAGGTCGCGCTCGTCATCGGCGGCGGCAACCTGTGGCGCGGCAAGGCCGGCGTCGAGCGCGGGATGGAGCGCGCGACCGCCGACCACATCGGGATGATCGGCACGGTGATGAACGCGCTGGCCCTGCAGGACGCGCTGGAACGGATAGGGGTGGTCACCCGGTCCATGACGGCGATTGAGATGCGCGCCGTCGCCGAGCCGTACATCCGCCGGCGGGCCATCCGGCATCTGGAGAAGGGCCGCGTGGTCGTCTTCGCCGGCGGGACAGGCAACCCGTTCTTCACCACCGACACGGCCGGCGCGCTGCGGGCGATGGAGATTGACGCCGACGTGATGGTCAAGGCGACGAAAGTGGACGGGGTGTACGACAACGACCCCAAGGTGAACCCGCAGGCGAAGAAGTTCGACTATCTGACGTACATGGACGCGCTCAACATGCAGGTGAAGGTGCTGGACACGACGGCGGTGAGCCTGTGCAAGGACAACAACCTGCCGATCCTGGTGCTCAACCTGTGGCAGGACGACGACCTGCTCCGCGCCGTGCTGGGCGAGCCGGTCGGGACGATTATCGGCCGATAACCCACTTGCCCCTCGCGCCAGTCGCGGGTATGCTATAGTAATAGGTGTCCCTTGGCCTGCCCGTCGTATGCCAATTCGGCGGACCGGTACACCATTCTCAAGCACAGGGAAGCCCTCTTATGATCAAAGAAGCACTCACCGAAGCCGAAGGCCGCATGAAGGGCGCCATCCACGCGCTCGAAGAGAACCTGGCCACCATCCGCACCGGGCGCGCCTCGCCGGCGCTGGTCGAGCGGCTGAACGTGAACTACTACGGCACGCCCACCCAGCTCCAGCAATTGGCGACCATCTCCGCGCCGGAGCCGCGCCTGCTCACCATCAAGCCCTTCGACCCCGCCTCGCTCAAAGACATCGAGCGCGCCATCCTGGCCTCGGAACTGGGGCTGACGCCCAACAACGACGGCAAGTTGATCCGCCTGGCCATCCCGCCGCTGACCGAGGAACGCCGCAAGGACCTGATCAAGATCGTCCACCACCGGCTGGAGGAATCCCGCGTGGCCGTGCGCAACATCCGCCGCTCGGCGCACGAGGACCTGCGCGAGTTTGAAAGAGAGAAGCTCATCTCCGAGGACGAACTCAAGCGCGGCGAGGCCGATTTGCAGAAGCTCACCGACAAGTACATCGCCCAGATCGACGAACACGGCAAACGCAAAGAAGCTGAGATCAAGGAAATCTAGCCATGGCTCAGGCCGTGGGGAACGCTGATTTCGCTGAAAAAAACGCTGATGACGCTGATTTCTGTTTTAGATCACACCTGCCCTTGCGGCTGGTCCAAAGGTCAGCGAAAATCAGCCTGATCAGCGCTACCAGCGTTCAAAAGAAAGCCAGGCTGAGTCGCTACCCCCATGCCCTCTGAACCCCCTGCCCCGCCTCTCGAACGAGTCCCCGCGCACGTCGCCATCATCATGGACGGCAACGGGCGCTGGGCCCTCGCGCGCGGCCTGCCCCGGCTGGCCGGCCACCGCGCGGGGGTGGAAAACCTCCGCCGCATCATCACCGCCTGCGTCGAATTCGGCGTCCGGTACCTGACCATCTACGCCTTCTCGACGGAGAACTGGGGCCGCCCGCCGGAAGAGGTGAAGGGCCTGCTCTTCATCCTCGACGAAGTGCTGGACAAGGAGCTGGCCGAGCTGCACAAGCAGGGCGTGCAGCTCCGGCACATCGGGCGGCTCGAGGGCCTGGCCTCCTCCACCCAGAAAAAAGTTCGCGACGCGATTGAACTCACCCGGCACAACCAGCGGCTCACCCTCAACGTCGCCTTCAACTACGGCGGGCGCGCCGAGATCGTCCACGCCATTCAGCAAATGCTGGCCGACGGCGTGCCGGCCGCGGAAGTGAACGAAGAACTCGTCAGCCGCTACCTGTACACCGCGGGCCAGCCCGACCCGGACCTCATCATCCGCACGGCCGGCGAACTGCGCGTCTCCAATTTCCTGCTGTGGCAGGCCGCCTACGCCGAATACTACGCAGCGGACGTCTACTGGCCCGATTTCGACAAGACCGAATTCCGGCGCGCGTTGGAGCACTACGCCTCGCGCGAGCGGCGTTTCGGCCTGACTTCGGCGCAACTTCCGTCTGCCGCCTAGCCGGGCCGATTCGCCGCTCATGCTCAGCGACCGCATCGCCGTTGCCATCCTGCTGATCCCGCTGGCGTTGGGCGTCGTGGCTGTCGGCGGGATCGTCTACCTGCTCGGCGTCCTGTTGATCTTTGTGCTGGCCGCGCAGGAGTACGTCACGCTGTTCCGGGCCGCGAACCTCCGCCCGGCCCAGCCGCTGATTGTCGGCGGGGTCGCGCTGTGGATCGCCGCGCAACAGTATCCGGCGCTGAACCCGGAGCGACTCTTGCTGGCGCTGGCGTTGCTCTTGCCGCTGGCCTGGCATCTGCTTGACTACGAGCGCGGCGCGCCGACTTCCGGCACCGACTTCGCCGTGACGGTGGGCGGCATCTTTTACCTCGGCGGGCTGGGCAGTTACTTCATCGCCCTGCGCGCCCTGCCGGATGGTCTGTGGTGGGTGGTTGCCGCCCTGTCCAGCATGTGGCTGGCCGACTCGGGCGCGTACACCGTCGGCCGTTGGCTGGGCCGGCGCAGGATGTCGCCGCGCCTGAGCCCCAAGAAAACTTGGGAGGGGTACGTCGGGAGCATCGCCGCCGGGGCGGTGGGCGGCGGGCTGTGCTCGATCTTCTGGAGTCTGGGCGCCGGGCCGGACAGCCTGCTCACCTGGCAAACCGGGGCGATCCTCGGCGCGCTGGTGGGCGCGCTCGGCCCGGTGGGCGACCTCGGCGTTTCGATGATGAAGCGGCAGGCCGGCCTCAAGGACACTGGCGCCTTGATGGCCGGCCACGGCGGCGCGCTGGACCGGATGGATTCGTGGCTGGTGGCGGTGGTGGTGGGCTACTATTTTGTCCTGGCGCTGCCGGCGCTCAACCCTGGATAAGACGCTAACACGGAACACGCAATACGGAGGCACCGATGAGCGAAAAACCCGAACGCAACCTTGCCCTCGAACTGGTGCGCGTCACCGAAGCCGCGGCCTTGGCGGCCGGGCGCTTCATGGGACGCGGCGATAAGGACGGCGGCGACCGGGCCGCCGTGGACGCCATGCGCCTCGTCCTCAATTCCGTCGAGATGGACGGCGTCATCGTCATCGGCGAAGGCGCAAAAGACGAAGCGCCCATGCTCTACAACGGCGAGAAGCTCGGCAATGGCGTCGCCCCGCAGGTGGACATCGCCGTGGACCCGATTGACGGCACGCGCCTGCTCGCCCTCGGGCGCGCCAACTCCCTCTCCACGGTCGCCCTGGCCGACCGGGGCACCATGTTCAACCCCGGCCCCATCGTCTACATGGACAAAATCGCCGTCGGGCCGGAAGGCAAAGGCGCGATTGACATCGAAGTCTCGCCGGCCGTGAATCTGCGCAGCGTCGCCCGCGCCAAAGGCAAAAACATCAGCGACCTGACCGTGATGGTGCTCGACCGCCCGCGCCACGAAAAACTCATCGCCGACATCCGCAAAGCCGGGGCGCGCATCCGCCTCATCACCGACGGCGACGTCGCCGGGGCGCTGATGACGGCCTGGCCCGATTCCGGCATTGATCTGCTGATGGGCATCGGCGGGACGCCGGAGGGCGTCATCTCCGCCTGCGCTCTCAAGTGCATGGGCGGCGAGATTCAAGGCAAGCTCTGGCCGCGCAATGAAGACGAGGCGCAGAAAGCGCGCGCGCTGGGCTACGATTTGAACCGGGTGCTGACCACCGACGACCTGGCGAA
>DAOTXG010000441.1:0-11595 GCA_034435515.1 Anaerolineales bacterium | reverse complement strand
CAAGTTCTTCGGCGGCCTTGCGGCCCGGACGGCGGTCGGCGAGATCGTCGGTGTTCAGGCCGTCGGCCACGTGACCAAAGCCGTGCGCGCGGGCGTAGGCGATCAAGGCGCTGTACACTTCGGTCTTGCAGAAATAGCAGCGGGCCTCGGTGTTCGCCCGATAGCGCGCGTCATCCACTTCGTGCGTCTCCAGCGTGGTGAACCTGGCGCCCAAGCGGCGGGCGAGGACCTCGGCCTCTTCCCGTTCACCGGACGGCAGGCTGGGTGACACGGCGGTGACGCCGAGGGCGCATTTCCCAAGTTCGTCGTGCGCGATCTTCAACACCAGCGTCGAGTCAACGCCACCTGAATAGGCGACCACGACGCTCCCCAAATCCCTGACCACCGCTCGCAGGCGCGACAATTTTTCTTCTAGCTGCCCACTATCAACGGGGATAACCGCGTCGAGCGGGACGAACAGGGAGGTGGAGGGACGAGCCGGAGTCAGGGCGACCGGGGGGGTATCCATCGATTCTCCTCCAGTTGGAATTCAGGATGAGAGAAATAGTCGGCCAGGGCGGCAACGAGGCCGTCCAGCGTGTATTCCTCCGCCGCCACGTCCACCGGCAGCCCGACCTCGCGCATGGTCTGCGCGGTGATCGGGCCAATGGCGGCGGTAATGGCGCGACCGAGTGAAAGCATGGGCGCGCTGTCACTCCCCATGCGGCGGAAGTTCGCACCGTTGAGGTATTGAGCACTGCCGCTGACGAGGGCGACGAAATTGCGGGCGGTGGACGAACTGGTAAACGTAATGGCATCCACGCCGCGCCGCAATTCGTAGAGTCCCTGCGGGTCGGGTGCAGTGGGCAGGGTGCGATAAACCGCGATCTCGTGGACGACCGCGCCGCGCCGGGAAAGTTCCACCGCCAGCGCCTCGCGGGCGATGTCGGCGCGCGGCAGCAAAATCCACTGCCCATTCACGTCGCCCATGCCCTCGACGATGGCCTCGGCCACGTATTCGTCGGGGATAAACGTCACGCGCACGCCGCGCTGTTCGAGCGCCCGCCCGGTCGCCGGGCCGATGGCGGCGAAGCGGAGCTGGGCCGGGACACGCTGCGCGCCTACAGCCCATCGTTCCCAGAAGGCCGAGACGCCGTTGACGCTGGTGAAGATGACCCAGTGATATCGCGCAGCATCCAGCGCGACGAGGGCGCGATCCAGCGCCGCATAATCGTCCATCGGCGCGATTTCAATCGTCGGAAAGCGGATTGGCGCCGCGCCGAGGGCCGCCAGCTTGTCGCACAGGTCGGCGGCCTGGGCGCGCGGGCGGGTGACGAGAATGCGTTTGCCGGCCAGCGCGGCATTCGTTAGCGCCATCAGAGTAATTCTCCTCCACCCTGCGCGAGGGCCTGTTGGGCGAGTTGCTCGCCAAGCGCCGTCGGGTCGCGCCCTTGACCCGAAACGCGGACGACGCGGCGCCCATCGCGCGCGGCGACCAGGCCCGTCATGGCGATTGTGGATTGCGGATGGTGGATTGCGGGCTGGGCGTACGCGGCGACGGGCGCAGAACAGCCGCCGCCGAGGGCCTGCAGGAAGGCGCGCTCGGCGGTGACGGCGGCGCGTGCGGCGGCGGCGTCAATGGCGGCGAGCAGGTTGAGGGTGGCGAGGTCGTCGGCGCGGCATTGCACGGCCAGCGCGCCCTGGCCGGGCGCGGGGAGCATGAGGTCGAAGGGCAGGTATTGGGTGATGTATTCGCCGAGGCCCAGCCGCAAAACCCCGGCGGCAGCCAGCACGATCGCGTCGTAATCGGCGTTCATCGCCTTGCGGACCCGCGTGTCCACATTGCCGCGCAGAGGCAGCAGAGTCAAATCCGGGCGAGCGGCGAGCAACTGCGCCGAGCGGCGCAGGCTGGACGTCCCGACCCGCGCGCCGCGCGGGAGAGAATCGAACGTGAAACCATGGCGCGAGATCAGAACGTCGCGGGCGTCTTCGCGGGCGCAGATCGCGCCGAGGGTGAGGATGGGCGAAGCCGCGATGGGCAAATCCTTGAGCGAGTGGATAGCGAGGTCAATTTCGCCGGAGCGGAGCGCGTTTTCCAGTTCTTCGGTGAAGAGGCCTTTGCCGCCGATCTCCGGCAGGGGCTTATCTAGAATCCGGTCGCCGGAGGTCGTGAAGACCTTCGGCGGCTGACAGTCGAGGCCGGGCCAGGCCTCGCGCAGGCGGGTCAGCACCCAGTCGGTCTGCCAGCGGGCGAGCGCGGAGCCGCGTGTGCCGGGCGCTAAAGAACGGGTCAGCGTGGGTATGGCTTTCATCCGTTGAGGGCAAAGAGATGCCGGATGGCGGCGGCGTATTTGGCGGCGTGGCCGTTGCCGGCTTCGGCTTTCAGGCGCACGGTGGGATCGTGCAGCAACTTGTTCACCAGCGACTCTGCGAGGGCGTGAATGCGCTGCTGTTCGGCTTCGTCCAGCCCAGGCAGGCGGCGCAGCGTCTTCTCGACTTCTGCGCGCCGGATGGCCTCAGCCTTTGCCCGCAGTTCGGCGATCACTGGCTCGATCTCCAATTTGGCGAGCCAGTTTATGAACGCGGCGGCTTCTTCGGCGGCGATGGCCTCGACGCGCGGGACTTCGCGCTGGCGGTCGGCGGCTGCGCCGTTCAGCCGCGTCTGCAAATCGTCAACGTCGTAACAGTAGACATTGGGCAACTGGCTGACTGCCGGGTCGACGTTGCGCGGGACGGAGATATCCATCAACACGAGCGGCCGCGCCGGACGCCGGGCAATGGCCGCCCGCGCCAGTTCCGTCGTGATGACAAAGTGGGGCGCGCCTGTGGACGTAATGACAATATCGGCCTCGGCTAAAGCGTTGCTCAATTGCTCGAACGTCAGGGCGCGTGCGCCCCAGCGTTGGGCCAGTTCCGCCGCATGGGCGTGTGTGCGGTTGACGACGGCGATCTGCACCTCGCCTCGCACACGCACTGCTTCGACGGCCAGTTCGGCCATTTCGCCTGCCCCGAGGATCAGGACGTTTTTAGACGCCAAATCGCCCACGGCCGCTTCCGCCAGTTTCACCGCCACCGAACTGATGGTGGCCGGGTTGCGGCTGATGGCCGTCTCAGTGCGGGCGCGTTTGCCCGCCCGGCTGGCGGCGCGAAAGAGGGCCGAGAGGATCGGCCCGGCAGCCCCGTGCGCCAGCGCCGCTTGATAGGCTTCGGTTACCTGGCCCAAAATCTGCGGCTCGCCCAGGATCATCGAGTCGAGACCGGCGGCGACGCGGCAGAGGTGCTCGACCGCCTCAAGCCCCGCATAGCGGAAGAGGTACGTTTCAAAATCGGCGCACGGCACACTGCGGGTTTCGACCAGGAAATCCAGGAGCGGGGCGAAGAGCGCCTCATCCCTAGCCGTCAATTCAGTTTCTGGAACGGCGGCGTACAATTCCAACCGGTTGCAGGTGGAGAGGATGACCAGTTCGGCGAGGTCGTGCGGGCGTGCACTCCTCCCGCAGCCGAAGCGGGACAGGGCGGCCGACAAAGCGGCGTGGGAATAGTTAAGACGTTCGCGGAGTTCGACCGGGGCTGTATGGTGGCTGAGACCCAAACAGAGAATGTGCATGGCGGGCGAGCGACCGGTTCAAGTCTGACGCATTGGGATGCGTCAACTACTTATCGTAGGCGTCGGCAATCGCGAGTTGAACGGCGTTGAGCGTAGTGTTGATGCGGCGTAACAGGCGCAGATTGGCCTCGGGGCGAACGTGGGCAATCTCCGGCAAATGGACAGCCGCCTCGACCAACGCATCGCGGAAAAACAACACCGCCTGCATGGCCTCGACCAGCGGCAATCCAAGACCCAGCGCGTTTTCGGCATGTTCGCGCCCGATGGCCTGGGCTTCTTGCAGCAAATCGTCGCCCCCTTCGCTCAGCGAGATATAGCGGAGAATCACGCCCATGAGCCGGCGGCCAAGTTGCCGCTTGCATTCCCGGTCCTTTTCGTCAAAGGCAGACAGCCAGCGCTCGTCCTTGTGGCTGGCGATCTCCTGGCGGGCCTGGACGAGGGCCTGTTCAGCCCACATTTGCTCCAGGCCGGAGGCCACTCGCAACCGCCGCCGTTCTTCGGTGAAGCGTTCGATGTCCAGCACCGCGAATCGTCGGTGGCCGCCTGGCGTGACCATCATGGGCATTTGACCAGTATCCGCCCAACGGCGCAAGGTGGTCGGGTGGACACCAAGCCGTTGGGCTGCTTCCTTGAGGCTAACCCATGTCTGTTCGACCTTCTTACTCTCTGTTTTGCCCATAATGTGCAGAAAAGTACAAAACTATCTATTTCTATGCATTTGTGCATAACGATACTATTCTTATACAAAGGGGTCAAGTGACATATACTGAGATTTAAGGTGACTTTCGGCACTAATGTTGGTGCTCTTCTGTGGTGACTACTCAGCCCGGCGTTCTTTTGAACGCTGATGCCGCTGATTAAGCTGATTTTCGCTGATAATTCACAAAACGCTCTCAGAGAGTGTTTGATGATTGCTCCCCAACCGCGTCCTCGCGGTTGGGAACGCCCGCAGGGACGCAGGCTGCGAGCATTTTCAAAACACGCTCTAACAGGAAATCGCGTAGGTCACGCTTGCAGCGTGACGGCTTACGCGGCCGGAGGTTGTCACGCTCAAAGCGTGACCTACGATAACTTCTGGTGTGCACGCAAAGCATGTCGGGCGCGGAGTCCGAAGCCTCCCGACTTCGGCCAAAATCAGGAGATTTTGGACTCCGGCGCAATTCGGCTGACAGCCTATGCATCTATACCCTCTTCCAAGTTTATGAGGCAAATCGCCGCTATCCATGATAAAGTATGTATCAAAACTTGTGTACTCAAATGGGTAGTTCCGTATGGATAAAATCACTGGCGTAACTGAACTCCAGCGCGAATTTCGGTCTGTGTTTGATGAGGTCGCGCGTCAGCACATCCCTTATATCCTCACGCGTGGCAGTCGCCCGGAAGCAGTGGTGATCCCCTATGACCAATACGTCCGGCTTATGCGCGCTGATGAGGCGGGTGTGCTCAAGCGCTTCGATGCCCTCCTCGACCGAATGGCCCGTGTCAACGCACAGTACTCCGAGGCGGAAGTGGAGGCCGACCTGCACGAAGCAACCAGGATCGTCCGGTCGCGGAAACGGAAATAGGCTGACGAGGAGCGGACATGGAAAGCCAACCGCCTTGTTCATCGCCGGAGGCGCGCCAGTTCGACTTCTGGCTTGGCGAGTGGGAGGTCACGTGGGGCGAGGGTCAGCGGGGGAGCAATCACGTTCAATCCATCCTCGACGGCTGCGTCATCCTGGAAAACTTCGACGGCAACCCGGCTATGCCGTTCTGGGGGATGAGCCTCTCCATGTACCGCCCCCAGGAAGGCCAATGGCGGCAGACCTGGGTGGATAACTCCGGCAACTACTGGGACTTCATAGGCGGGTTCGCCGATGGCCGCATGACGCTGGCGACCCAGGAAACGCAGGACGGCAAACCGGTCTGGCTGCGGATGGTCTTCTACAACATCGCCGCCGACGAGTTGGACTGGAACTGGGAAAAGTCAGAAGACGGCGGACAGACCTGGACGCTGCTCTGGCATTTGCACTACACGCGGCGGAAAGGAGAGAGGGGTGATACGAAAGGGTCTCTGCTGACACACCGATTTCCCTGAGCAGCATTTAAGGCGCTTGAATTGGCAAGTATCTCTGTCAACGAATGATCAACCGCTTCACGTAAACGAATGAGCATACGCGCGGGGAATTCGTTTATTCGTTTCAAATTCGCTGACAGGTTCGGCCGACCTCCTTGAAATCAGTTAAGAGCGTTCGTTTATTCGTTACCCCATTCGTTGACAGATGGAATACTTACCCGTCCAGAGTCCCGCAAAGAACTCCGTGTGACGTGTACTAAAAAAGACCGGCGGACAAAGGTCCGCCGGTCTCTTGTGCATCAGGTTTGTAGTGCGCCACGAGAGTAGCGCCGCCTTACTTGCTGGCCGCTTGCGTGATCGGCTGCCCCAGCGCTTTCGTCAGCCGCCCGATCACGTCGGCATCGGTGCCCACATACAGGACAATCAAGCGGTCTGTGGCCCAGAAGTTGGGCTGGTCAATCCACGTCACCATCATCGTCGGGCTGGGCTGGCCATCGGGCGTGATGTTGGCCGATTCGGCCTCACGCGCCGCCGCGTCGTCGTACTCGAAGACCTGCACGTCCTGGCCGTTGACCTTGACGATGCGGCCCGGCGCGCTGAAGAAGGCTTGTTCGACGTTATCGCCAGGTTCCACCTGCGCGCCGTCCTTGTTGAGCACGTCCACCAGGTCCACGTAGCTGCCCATGGCGTTCGGGTGCGAGACAATCGGCGGTTGAGTGGGCTGAACCGTAGGGGCTGGGGTGGAGGCGGCCGCCGGGTTGCAGGCCGCCAGCGTCAGGCTGAGGGCCAGCAGGCCGAACAGGTAAGCGGATTGGATGCGGATAGATTTGAACATGGGAAGTTTCTCCTTTTTGTGTATTGCGGAAAGACGTTCCAAGTTCCCGTTGTGTTCCCGCTGAAACGAGTCAGGTTTCTCCGACTTAAGACGGAGAAGAAATCTCAACAATAGACCTTCGGGGTCTCCAAGACCCCGAAGGTCTGTCCGATGTCCAGACACGAAGTGTCTCCAAGACACTTCGTGTCTGATCGAGTTGGGCCTTACATCCTCAGTCTCGTCGCCAGTCCGCTCCACCGCTGCGCCACCTTTGCGTTGCGCACGGCGATGCCGATGGCCTTGCGCGCGCCGACGAGGACGCATAACTTATTCGCGCGAGTGATGGCGGTGTAGAGCAGGTCGCGCTGGAGCATCATGTAATGCTGCGTCAGCAGCGGCACGACGACGGCGGGGAACTCCGACCCCTGCGCTTTGTGGATGCTCGCGGCAAAGGCGTGGACTAACTCGTCCGCCTCAAGCCATTCGTAAAAGACGGGCCGCCCGTCGAAGGTTACGGTGAGCGTCTGGTTCTCCAAATCCACGTCGGTCACGCGGCCAATATCGCCGTTGAACGTTTCCTTTTGATAGTTATTGCGGATTTGCATCACCCGGTCGCCGGCGCGGAAGATGCGCCCCCCGATTTGCCGCTCGGCCTTCTTGGGGGAGGGGGGATTGAGCGCCTCCTGCAGGCGAGCGTTGAGGTTGCCTACTCCCGCCTGGCCCCGGTGCATGGGCGCCAGCACCTGCACGTCCTCCAGGGGGTCGAGGCCGAACTTTTTAGGGATGCGATTTTGCGCCACGTCCACCACCCAATCGGCGGCCTTTTCCGGGTCTTCGGCGGCGAAGAGGTAGAAGTCGTCGGAGTCTTTCTCGAACAGCGGCATCTGCCCTCGGTTGACGCGGTGGGCGTTGGTGATGATGTGGCTCCCGGCGGCCTGCCGGAAAATGGTGGTGAGGCGCACGACGGGGATCTGCCCGCACTCTACTAAATCTCTCAGCACGTTCCCCGCGCCGACCGACGGCAGTTGATCCACGTCGCCGACCAGCAGCAGGTGGGCCGCCGGGTCAATCGCCTTCAGCAGGTTGTTCGTCAACACCAGGTCGAGCATCGAGACCTCGTCCACGACGACCATGTGCGCGGGCAGGCGCTCGTGCTCGTTCTTCGTGAAGCCCTCGGCCGGCGAGAAACCGAGCAGGCGATGGAGGGTCTGCGCGCTGCGGCCCGTGGCTTCGGAGAGGCGTTTGGCGGCGCGGCCGGTGGGCGAGGCCAGCGCGTAGGGATGGTGACGCAGTTCGAGCAGGCGGATGATGGCGCGGAGACTCGTCGTCTTGCCGGTGCCCGGGCCGCCGGTAAGCACGCAGACCTTGCTGGTCAGCGCGGTCTTGATGGCGGCGCGCTGTTCGGGGGATAAGTCAACGGATTGAACGGATGCAACGGATGCAAATAACTGGTCCCAGTTGGCGTCGGCGAAGTCGGCCAGGCGCGGGGCGAAGGCGCGGAGCAACGCCCGGAGGCGCGCGGCGACGCCGACCTCGGCCTGATAGAACGGGGTCAGGTACACCGCCGTAGGACGATCTGCCAGATCGTCCCCCGTAGGACGATCTGCCAGATCGTCCCCCGGCAGAGTCTCGCGTTTGATGCGCCCGTCCGCCTCCAGGCGGTCGATGGCGGAAGGCACCAGGTCGGCAGAAACCCCAAGCAATTCCGTCGCCGTTTTGAGCAGTTCGGTTTGCGGCGCAAAGACGTGGCCGTCGTCAGAGAACTCGTTGAGGACGTAAATGATCCCCGCTTCCAGCCGCGTCGGCGAGTCGAGCGGCAGGCCGAGCGCGCGGGCGATCTTGTCGGCGGTCTTGAAGCCGATGCCCCAGATGTCGCGCGCCAGGCGGTACGGGTCAGAACGCACCATGTTAAGCGCGTCGTCGCCGTAATGCTTGTATATTTTCACCGCCAGGCCGGCGCTGACCCCGTGCCCCTGCAAAAAGATCATCACTTCTTTGATTTGCTTCTGCGCTTCCCACGCCTCGCGGATGAAGACATAGCGCTTCGGGCCGATGTCCGGCACTTCGCGCAGGCGGTGCGGCGCGTGGTCAATCACGTCGAGCGTCTCTTTGCCGAACGCCTCCACGATGCGCTCGGCGAGCCGCGGGCCGACGCCTTTGATGAGACCGGAGCCGAGGTAGCGGCGGATGCCCTCCACGGTCGCGGGCAGGACCTGTTCGCATTTCTCGGCCTTGAATTGCTTGCCGTAATCGCGGTGCGTCGTCCAGGAGCCTTCGAGGCGCAGGTGCTCGCCGGGCGTCAGTTCGGGCAGGTTACCGACGACGGTGACGAGATCGTCTTCCGGGCGCAGCGAACGCTGGCGGCGGTTGGGCTTGAGCCGGATGACGGAATAATTGTTCTCCGGGTTGAAGTAGGTGACGCGCTCGACTGTGCCTTCGAGGTGGTCCATGAGGGGGATTGTATACCAAAAGGAGAAGAGGGAACTGAAGGAACTCAGGGAACTCAAGTTCCTTCAGTTCCTGAGTTCCTTGAGTTCCTTCTCCTTCGTCGTGGTGTATACTCAGCACATGGCTTTTCAAGATAATCCGGCTGCCATCGTCTGGCGTCTTCACCTGGCCTCGCCGCCGAGCGAAGTTTACGCGCTGTTGGCGACCGACGCCGGGCGCGCCCGATTTTGGGCTGAGTCGGCCGCCGAGCAGGAGGGCGTCATCTACTTCGTCTTCCCCAACGGCCGGCATTGGTCGGTGAGGATCGTCGAGCAAAGTCCGCCTCATCGGTTCGTCGTGGAATATCTGGGCGGCAGCCTGACGACTTTCCAATTGGTTGGGGACGGAGCAGGGGGAACGGATTTGACGCTGACGGACGCCGGTGTGCCTGAGGCCGACCGGACAGAAGTGATCGCGGGCTGGGTCTCGGTGCTGCTGGCGCTCAAGGCCGCCGCCGATTTCGGCGTTGACCTGCGCAACCACGACCCTCAACGGACGTGGGACGCAGGGTTCGTCGAGAATTAGTCAGACCCTAAGGGTCTCTGAGACCCTTAGGGTCTGGGCGGAATGATTCTTGGATGAGTCCTCAGGCCGATCAGTGTCCGTGCCCATCCGGGCCGTGAACGTGGCCGTGGCTCAACTCTTCCGCCGTCGCCTCACGCACGCCGACGACGGTGACGTCAAAATTCAACGTCACGCCCGCCAGCGGGTGGTTGCCGTCAATGGTAACGTCGTCGCCGTCAATCGCGGCCACGGTGAACTCGTGCACGTGCTCGCCGCTGCGCCCCTGGAACTGCATCCCGACTTCGAGATCGTCTATGGCGGCGAAGACACGGCGTGAGACGACCCGCACGAGTTCTTCATCCCGCTCGCCGTAGGCCTCGGCCGGCGGGATGCTGACCTTGAACGCGTCGCCGGGGTTTTTGCCGTCGAGGGCGGCTTCCAGCCCCGGAATGATGCTGCCGAGGCCGTGAACGTAGGCCAGCGGCTCGCCGCCTTTGGAACTATCCATGACCATGCCCTCGTCGTCGGTGAGGGTGTAGTCTATTGTCACAACCTTGTTTTTTGAGATTTGCATTTCCAGGCTCCTTATGAGTGCGCTCATTATACCCTCTAGCATCAGACTTTATCGGAAAAGGACTGACGCGTGTACACTCAAAGTTTGTCAGCCGAATTGCGCCGGAGTCCAAGATCAGTCGAATTGCGCCGGAGTCCAAAATCTCCTGATTTTGGCCGAAGTCGGGAGACTTCGGACTCCGCGCCTGACATCACACACTGGCGCTTTTTCTTTCGCCAGGAAAAATTCGCGCCAATGCGCGTAATTTGCGGCAAAAACCTTTGATGACCCTCGCCTCCACAACGCAGTTAGTCGCCGCTGGCCCGGCCTTCGCCGCCTCCGGCCTCGTCCATCGCCTGCGCCGGCCAGGGACGCCTGGCCCGTACCGCGCCTGCGTCATGCTGCACGGGCGAAGCGGTGACGAAGACGTGATGTGGGTCTTCGCCCGGACGCTCCCCGCGAACTGGCTGTTGGCCGCGCCTCGCGCGATCAAGCCCGACCCCGACGGGGGCTACGCCTGGCACCCGCGCAAGCCGGATGAATGGCCTGCGCTCCGCCTGTTTGACGAAGCCGTGTCTGCCGTCGTCCAATTCGTCCGCGCTTTGCCTGAACTCTACAACGCCGACCCCACGCATGTTTACCTCATGGGCTTCAGCCAGGGGGCGGCGACGGCCTATGCGACCGCCCTGCATCATCCGGGGCTTGTCAAAGGCATTGCGGGCTTGGTTGGCTTCATGCTCGCCGAGGCCGACGAGCGGATAAGCGCCGCGCCTCTCAAGGACTTGCCCGTCTTCATGGCGGTCGGCGCGCAGGACTCGCGCATTCCGCTTCCAGTCGCCGAAGCCTGCGCCCGCGCACTGCTCGACGCCGGGGCGCGCCTGGAATATCACGCCTACGATACCGGCCACAAGCTCGACGCGCAGGGGATGCGCGACCTGACGGCCTGGTGGAAAGAACGGAACGGTGAGCCATGAAAACCCTCTTGCTCCTGCGCCACGCCAAATCGAGCTGGAAGCACCCGGAACTCGCCGACCACGACCGGCCTCTTAACAAGCGCGGCAAGGCCGAGGCGCCGCGCGTGGGCGAGTGGCTGCGCCGACAGGGCCTCGCGCCTGACCTCATCGTCAGCTCCACCGCGAGGCGCGCGCGCAAAACCGCCGAGAAGGTCGCCGAGATGAGTGGCTACGAGGGCGAAGTCCAACTGGAAGAGTCGCTCTATATGGGCGACCCCGAAGATTACTTTGAGGCCCTGCGCGCCGTGGCCGACAAGCACGACTGCGTCATGGTCGTCGGGCACAACCCCGGCCTGGAAGAGTTCCTCGACCTCCTCACTCGTTCCGACGAACTCATGCCCACCGCCGCCCTCGCGCAAATCTCTTTGTCCATCGAGCATTGGCGGCAACTCACCCCCGCGACGAAAGGGTCGTTGGTGAATTTGTGGAGGCCGCGAGATGAGGCATAATTGGGCTATGTTCTATCGCCTGTTCCTCGCCTGTGCGTTGATACTGGCCGCCGCCTCCCCGGCTTACGCCGACTGCCCGGCCACCTACGTCGTCCAGCGCGGCGACACGCTCTCTGCCATCGCGCGCAAATTC
>DAOTXG010000440.1:0-3877 GCA_034435515.1 Anaerolineales bacterium | reverse complement strand
TCGGCGCGGGAGTGTTCGGGGCCACGGCTGCCCTCGCCTTGCAAAAACGCGGCTGCGCGGTGACGCTGTTCGACCCTGGCCCCCTGCCCCATTCGCTCGCCGCCTCCACCGACATCAGCAAGGCCATCCGCCTGGACT
The DNA here is from genome assembly GCA_034435515.1 of Anaerolineales bacterium. Lineage (GTDB taxonomy): Bacteria > Chloroflexota > Anaerolineae > Anaerolineales > UBA6663 > DATDRS01. The sequence continues at coordinate 3,739 of DAOTXG010000440.1, read as the reverse complement.
ACGGGTCGGACGAAGATTACATGGCCTGGATGGAGACCGCGCTCGACGGCTGGCGGCGCTGGAACCGGGACTGGCCGCAGCCCTTGTTTTACGAGGACGGCGTAACGTACCTCACGCGGACGCCGATGACGCCCGGCTCGTTCGAGCACGAGAGTTACCAACTCCTGCTCAAGCGCGGCCACAAGGCCGAGCGGCTCGACTCCGCCGAAATCCGCCGCCGCTTCCCGGCGTGGAACGCGCAGATGTTCGTGGACGGCTATTACAACCCGGAGGGCGGGTACGCCGAGAGCGGCAAGGTGGTCGCGCGCCTGATCGAGATGGCGCGCGCCGCCGGGGTGGCGCTGATGACTGGCCACCAGTTCGCGCGGCTCCACGAAGAAGGCGCGCGTGTGCAGGGCATCGTCAACGCCGCGGGTGACGTCTTCCAGGCAGACCGGGTCGTGGTCACCGCCGGGGCGTGGACGCCTCACATCCTGCCATTCCTGGCCGAACACCTGCGGTCAATTGGTCAGCCCGTCTTTCATCTCAAGCCTGACGACCCGTCATTTTACCGCCCCGGCTGTTTCCCGACCTTTGGGGCCGACATCTCCAACACCGGCTATTACGGCTTCCCGGCCAACCGCGAGGGTATCGTCAAAATCGCCAATCACGGCGTGGGCAAGCAGATGCACCCTGAGGCGCCGGAGCGCGTGGTCACGGCGGAGCAGACAGCGCATCTGCGCGAGTTTCTGCGCGGCGCATTTCCCGGCCTGGCCGACGCGCCTATCGTCTATACGCGCGTGTGCCTGTATTGCGACACGTGGGACGAGCATTTCTGGATCGCGCGCGACCCGGAGCGCGAGGGCCTGGTCGTGGCGACGGGCGACTCCGGTCACGGCTTCAAGTTCGCGCCCGTCTTGGGCGACCTGATCGCCGACGCCGTCGAGGGCGCAGACAATACCCTGCTCCGCAAATTCCGCTGGCGGCCCGAGGTGCGCCCGGCCAGAGGTGAGGAGGCGGCGCGCTATCACGGCTGATAGTTTCTTTCAATATCCGGGAACTCAAGGAACTCAGGGAACTCTCATGGTCATTGGCAAAGTTGTTGGAACGGTTGTTACAACGATTAGCCACCCACACTTCAAGAATCGCCGGTTACTGGTGGTGCAACCGCTGGCGCTTCCCGGCCAGCCGGAGGACGGCGACTTTCTCGCGCTCGACAATACCCAGGCGGGCATCGGCGACACGGTGCTGGTGAACCGCGAAGGCAACGGCGCTCGGCAGGCGCTCCAAAACCCCGACGCCTGTGTCATCTCGGTCATCGTCGGCATCGTCGACTCGGCGTACATCGAAACATCGTAACTGCCCGGCGTTCTGTTGAACGCTGACGACGCTGATCAGGCTGACTTTCGCTGACCCTTGCACCGCCCGCAAGGGCAGGTGTGATTTAAAAAGAAAATCAGCGTCATCAGCGTTATTTCAGCGGAATCAGCGTTCCCCACCGCTCCGCCTAACCGGTGACGAAATGCGGGCAATTCGCCAGAGTTCCAAGTTTGTTATAAAATTCCAACCGGCCCGCGCGAACGGGCCAAGACCATGGCGAAACTGCTCCTCGTGGACGACGACCCGGTCCTGCTCATGCTGCTGACCCGGCTGCTCACCCGGATCGGCCACGAGGTCATCGCGGTAGAGAACGCCGCCGCGTGTTTAGAAAAAGCCGCCGCCGAGCATTTTGACATGATCATCACCGACGTCATGATGCCGGGGATGGATGGCTACGAACTGACGCGGCGACTGCGCGAAAACCCCGCTACGCGCGAGGTGCTGATCTTGATCTTGACTTCGCGCCTGCAGGGGCCGGACGACGATCTGGCGCTCGCCGCCGGGGCCGACGCTTACGACCTGAAGTCAGTCAACCTCGAGCGGCTCAATACTAAAATCTTGGGCCTGTTAGGCGCCGCCCCCAAAAAGCTCCCGGTCTTAGACCCTAAGGGTCTTGGAGACCCTTAGGGTCTGCCCGACGAGGAGGTCTGACGGATACCCATGAGCCATGCTCGTTTGATGATTGTGGAAGACAACGAAGAAGTCGCGCAGATGCTCGTCCTGTTTCTCGGCTCGCGCGGCTATAAGGTCGCGGCGGCGCCCGACGGGGCGGCGGCCCGCCAGGTCGTGCGCGAGGCCCTGCCCCACCTGATCCTGATGGACGTCGGCCTGCCGGACACCGACGGCTACGAACTGCTTCGGGAATTCCGCCAGAGCCTGCGCACCCGCTACATTCCGGCGATCTTCCTCACCCAGCGCAACAAGAAAAGCGACCGCCTGATCGGGTTGGAGCTGGGCGCGGACGACTTCATCACCAAGCCGTTCGACCTCGAAGAGCTGTTCCTGCGCGTGCAGAACGCCGTGCAGCGCGCCACGCGTGAGAACCTGAGCGACCCGCACACCGGCCTGCCCACCGGGCGCGTCGCCCGCGAAGAAATGGCGGCGGCCAAAGCGCAGGGCGACCGCGCGGTAGTCGAATTCCGTCTGCGCCACATGAGCGACTTCCGTGATTTCTACGGCGGGCTGGCAGGCGCCGACCTGCTGCGCTATGCGGCGCTGATGATGAATCGGACGCTCAACAGCCTCGGCGCGGCCGACGACTTCCTGGGCCAGCTCGACGAGAACACGTTTATCGTCATCACCGCGCCCGAGCAGGCCGACCTCATCCGCCGGACGATCGTCGAGCGGTTCAACGCCGACGCGGTGCAGCACTACAACCTGGGCGAGGTCGTCGGCGCGGACAAAATCAAGGTCCGGGCGCCTTCCGGCACAGAGTACCTCCTGCCGCTCGTCCGCCTGGACGCCTTGCCGCTGAAATAGCCCGGCCATGCCCTCCGAAGACGCGCTCCGCGCCGAGATCGTCCGCGCCGGGCGGCTGATGCACGCCAACGAATTCGTGGACGGGGCCTCGGGCAATATCTCCGCCCGCCTCGACTCCGACCACCTGCTCGCCACACCCTCCGGGCTTGCCAAAGGCTTTCTCGAAGCCGACCAGCTGATCGTCGTCAACCTGCGCGGCGAGATGGTGCGCGGTCAGCCGGGCCTCAGGCCGACCTCGGAACTGTTGATGCACCTCGAGGCCTATCGCCGCCGCCCGGACGTGAACGCGGTCATCCACGCGCACCCCGTCACCTCGGTGGCGCTCAGCATCGCGGGCGTCTCCCTCGCCGAATGTCTCATCCCCGAGGCCGTCGTCGTGCTGGGCGTCATTCCCACCACCCCCTACGCCACGCCCTCAAGCGCAGAGAACCAGCGCGCCATCTCCGAACTCATCGCCGGGCACGACGCCATCATCCTGCAATATCACGGCACGCTCACCGTCGGCCGCGACGTAATGGAGGCCTACCTGCGGCTGGAGACGCTGGAGCACACGGCCAAGATCGTCGCGCTCGCAAAACTGCTCGGCGGCAAGCCGCCCCTCCCGCCGGAGCAGGTGGAGAAATTGCTCCAGACCCGCAGGGAGTGGGGCTTCTCGCGCCCCGGCGACGAAGAGGAGTTCTGCTTGGCGTGCGGCGTGTGCCATCCCCATGGCCAGCACAACCCCCGCCCTCTTTCCCCCGTGTGGGACGACCACGCCGTGACCGCCGAAGAAAAACTGGTGCGTGAGATCGCCGAGCGGGTGCGCCGGGAAATGACAAATCCCAAATCCTCGTAGATCCCGCGAAAGGGGTGAGCGGGACAAACTCCAAATCCCAAGGTCTAGAATCAGCAATCAGCAATC
>DAOTXG010000439.1:0-7189 GCA_034435515.1 Anaerolineales bacterium | reverse complement strand
TGCATCGGGCGCACGGTCTCCAGGTATTGCTTGACGACCGACTCGGCGGTGCGCCCGCGCTCGGCGATGTCGCGCTGCAGGCGGCGGATGAAGCGGAGGTCGGCGTCGGTGTCCACGAAAATCTTCACGTCGAATATCTGGCGCAGGCGCGCATCGGCAAAGAGGAGGATGCCCTCGACAAGGATGATGGGTTGCGGCTCGACGTGGACCGTCTGGCGGGTGCGGGCGTCCAGCGTGAAATCGTAGACCGGCAGATCCACCGCCTGCCCGGCTTTGAGCGCCTGAATGTGCTCGATCAATAGATCGGTGTCGAGCGAGTCCGGGTGATCCCAGTTGATCAGATCGCGCTGGGCCTTGGGCAGATCGGAAAAGTTGCGGTAGTAAGCGTCATGCGGGACGTAGGCGATATGCTGTGCGCCCACGCGGCTGAGGATGACCCGGGCGACGGTCGTCTTGCCGGAACCGGTTCCCCCGGCGAGGCCGATGAGGAGGGAAGGGGGGGCCATGCGGGTATTATACCAACCGCCTCCCCCTCTGGCGCAAAGAAGGCTATACTATACAGCGTGCGCCCAGACCCTCAGGGTCTTGGAGACCCTGAGGGTCTGGCCGAGTCTGGAGGGCAGGCCATGAGGATTTTAGTTGTAGACGACGAGGCGGCCATGCGTCAGATCGTGACCCGCATACTCGCGCAGACGGGTCACGAGATCGTGGAGGCCGAAAACGGGCTGGTGGCCTGGGAGTCTTTCCGGCGCCGACCTTTTCCGCTGGTGGTGACCGACCTGGTCATGCCCGAGATGGACGGCCTGGACCTGATCCGCAATATCCGCTCGGCGGGTTACGAGGCCTATACCTACATTCTCGTCCTGACCGTCGTCACCGAGCCGAAGTACGTGGTGATGAGCCAGGAGGCGGGCGCCGACGATTATCTGAGCAAGCCGATTGACCCGCTGGAGGTGCTGGCGCGGGTCAAAATCGGCGAGCGCTTTCTCAAGATGAATGAGGCGATGCGCGAGGCGCTGCGCCGGGCGGAGGCGGACGCGGATGAGTCGGCCGGGTGAGGCCGGGCGACGGAGTGAACAAAAAGCCGCCGATCAGAGTTGAACTGATAACCTACCACTTACGAAGCGGGTGCTCTGCCGATTGAGCTACGGCGGCGTGCGGGCGGGATTATACCACGCCACAGCCGTGCGCACGCAAAGGTTGTCAGGGGATTGGCGTGGGAGCGGCTTGCAGCCGCGACAGTCGCGGTCGCAAACTGCTCCCACCGACAAGGTTGGCGTGCACACTTGCCGTCGGGTTCGTTTGTCCACCCGCGCCAAAACGGTCTACAATAGACTCAATCGGAAATAAGTTTTTGCCGCGAATTACGCGAATTGGCGCGAAGTGGTAACTGATCCAGTTCTACCCGCTCTACCGTTACAGGTGCGACGGTTTTCGCGTGGTGGCGTCCCCATTCCGACTCTCGCCGTAGTTTGGCGACTCTGGGTGCTCTGAGTCTCTGGAGACTCTGGAGTCGCCGGTTCTCTGGGGGGGAAGGGGTTCTGTCAACGAATGGCAAACCGCTTCGCGTAAACGAATGTCGGAGACGGGCGACGCACTCGCGCAGCGGCTAAGCGCGTCGTGGGAGCGGGTTTTACCCGCGACGGCGACCGGCGATGCCTGGTCAGGTCGCGGCTGCAAGCCGCTCCCACGATTCTGGGCCGCGTTCCGCCTGTGCACGCAAGTAGAGACGCCCCGGTGGGGCGTCTCTCCGGCAGGGCGTCTCCCCGGTGGGGCGTCTCCCCGGTGGGGCGTCTCTACCGTCGGAGACGTTCCACCGGAACGTCTCTACCGTTGACAACCTGGTGTGCACACCGTCCCGCGCCCCTATTTGCTCTACCGCCTAAGTGAGATACACTACAACGAATTGGGGAGGGAACGAATTTGCTGACGGGCGCAAATTCGTTGTTTCCTAAATTCGCTGTAGTGCTCTGTCAGCGCCGCCCTTTGAAACAGGTGGGCTGTGCAGGGATAATCGTTGCTGCCCTGGAGACCTTATGCCCTCCTTACTGGACTCGCTCCTGCGCCTGCCGTTCAATCTCCTCAACCGCCCTGCGCGGCCGGCGACGAGCGGGACGCTCGGACTGCCCGGCCTGCGCGCCCGGGTCGAAGTGCTGCGCGACCGGTGGGGCGTCCCGCACATTTACGCGGCCAGCGCGCACGATTTGTTCCTGGCGCAGGGTTTTGTCCACGCGCAGGACCGGATGTGGCAAATGGAACTCAGCCGCCGCATGGGGCTGGGCCGGCTGGCGGCCGCCTTCGGCGAAATCGCGCTCGACACCGACCGGCTCACGCGCACGCTCGGCCTGGCGCGCCTGGCCCAGGCCGATTACGCCCTCGCCGACGCGCCGGCGCAGGAGGCGCTCGACGCCTACGCCCGCGGCGTCAACGCTTTCCTCGCGCGCGGCAAACTTTCGACAGAATTCCGATTGACCGGGATCAGGCCGGCGCCGTGGACGGCGGTGGATTCGCTGGCCATCGGGCGCGTGATGCTCTTTCAACTCTCGACCGGCTGGACGAGCCAACTGGTGCGCGCGCAGTTGATCGAGAAACTCGGCCCCGAGCGCGCGGCCGGCCTGGACATCCGCTGGCCGGAGCGCGACGCGCCTACCCTGCCGGACGGCGTGGTGTTCAACCGCTTGCAGTTAGACGAGATGCTCCAGACCGAGCGCGGGCCGTTCCTGCTCAGGGGGCTGGACGGCGGCGGGCGCGGGAGCAACGCCTGGGCCATTGCCGGCTGGCGCTCGACGACCGGCCAGCCGATCCTGTGCAACGATATGCACCTGCACCTGACGACGCCGGGCATCTGGCACATCATTCACCTCGTCGGCGGCGAGTACGAGATGACGGGGGTGAGCGTACCGGGAGTGCCCGGCATGCCCGTCGGTCACAACGCGCGCCTCGCCTGGGGCGCCACGCTCGCGTTCACCGATAATCAGGACCTGTTCATCGAAAGATTCGACCCGGCGAATCCACGCCGCTACGAGTTCAAAGGCGAATGGCTGGAGTGCGAGGTCATCCAGGAGACGATCGCCGTCAAGGGGCGCGCCGCGCCGCACGTCGAGGCCGTCCGCGTGACGCGGCACGGCCCGGTCGTCGGCGCGTTGGTCAAGGGCGCCGGAGAAACGCTGGCGCTCAATTCGTATGCCCTGCGGCCTTCCCCGGCCACTAGTGGATTCTTGCGCCTCAATCGGGCGGGCAACTGGGACGAGTTTGTCGAGGCGATGCGGCTCATCACCGCGCCGCCGCTCAACGTGATGTACGCCGACGTGGAGGGCAACATCGGTTATTGGGTGACCGGGACGCTCCCGGTGCGCGCGCAGGGGCAGGGGACGGTCCCGGTCCCCGGCTGGACAGGCGAGCACGAATGGGTGGGCGAAATTCCATTCGAGGCAATGCCGCACGCGCTCAACCCGGAGCGGGGCTACATCGTCTCGGCTAACCACCGCATCGTGGACGAGACGTATCCCCACTTTCTCGGCCTGAACTGGATGAACGGCTACCGCGCTCAGCGGCTGGTCGCCGAGATCGAGCGCAAAGGACGCCTCTCGCCGGAGGACTGCCGCGCGCTGCACGTGGACTTTCACTCGCTCCCCGGCCTCGAGCTGGTAAAACGGCTCCAAAGTGGGAAATTCGAGGCGCAGGACCCGGACGCCGCCGTGGCGCTTCGACTGCTGCTGGCGTGGGATGGCTGGCTCGGCGCGGACAGTGTGGGCGGCGCGGTCTATCAGGTCGTGCTCTCGCGGCTGGTGCATAACCTCGTCGCGCCCGCGCTCGGCCCGGAACTGCTGGATGCCTTCCTGGGCGGAAAAGGCCCGCACCCGATCTTGCTGCCGACGACTGAATTCCTCGGCCACTCGACTGTGACGGCCTTCGCGATGCTCGACGACCCGAACTCGGCCTGGGTGAAGGAAGCCGGGGGCAGGGAGCAGGTCGTCGCCAGGAGCCTGGCCGAGGCCGCGCGCTGGCTGAGGGAGAAACTCGGCCCGGACCCGGACGGCTGGCAGTGGGGCCGGCTGCATCAGATCACGCTGCCGCACGCGCTGGGCATTCAGCCGCCGCTCGACAAAGTCTTCAACCTCGGCCCGCATCCTATCGGCGGCGACACCGACACCGTCTGCCAGACCGCCTTCCTGCCCGACGCGCCCTACCACGCCAATGCCTTCGCGCCCTCCTATCGAGAGGTCGTAGACCTGGGCGACCTGGCGCGCTCGGAGCACATCGCGCCGCCTGGCAATTCCGGGCTGCTCGGCGATCCGCATTACGGGGACCTGCTCCCCCTGTGGTTGAGGGGTGACCACATCCCGGCATTGTGGACGCGCGAGGCGGTGGAGCGGGAGAGCGAAGGCGTATTAGTGTTGCAATAAGGACGAGGCAGAGACTTACGGACAGAAGGAAACACGGACTTTTTGCCTATGATTCAACCTGTCAGTGTTCGTTTCCGTCCGTGAGTCAAGGTTTTCTTCCCTTTCAGCCCTGCAGAGCCAAGGAGTCCCTATGCTCGAAGTCGCTATCATGATCGAGGGCCAGAACGGCCTCAACTGGCCGCGCTGGCAGCGCCTGGTCACCGCCGTCGAGGACCTGGGTTTTGCCGGGCTGTATCGCTCCGATCACTACACCAACGCCAACCCGCCCGACCTCGACTCGCTCGAATTGTGGGTCTCGCTCACCTGGCTGGCCGATCACACCCGGCGCATCGAGTTCGGGCCGCTCGTCTCGCCCATCTCTTTCCGGCAGCCGACGATGACCGCGCGCATGGCGAGTGCGGTGGACGACCTCTCCGGCGGGCGGCTGGCGCTTGGCCTGGGAGCGGGCTGGCAGGCGCGTGAGCACGCCCATTACGGCTGGGATTTGCTCGACGTGCCGCGCCGCTTCGCCCGTCTCGATGAAGGACTCCAGATCATCACCCACCTGCTCACCAGCGATCGGCCGCTGGACTTCGCCGGCGAGTTCTACCGGCTGCAGGAGGCGCGGTTGCTGCCTCGACCCCGGCGGCCGGGCGGCCCGCCGATCATCATTGGCGGCAACGGTCCCAGACGCACACTGCCGTTGGTCGTCCGCTACGCCTCGGAGTGGAATGCGAACTTTCTGCCCCCGGCTGATTTTGCCAGACTCAACCGGCAGCTGGATGAGAGGCTGGCTGAGGCTGGCCGCCAGCGGGGCGAGGTGCGGCGTTCGATGATGACCGGGCTGTACTTTGGCCGGGACGAGGCCGAAGTCAAGCGCAAAGTGGACGCACGCGGCCGGTCGGCCTCCGACTTGCGCGCGCGGGGCCTCGTCGTCGGAACGCCATCTGAGGTTGTCGCTCAGTTAGGGGAGTTCGCCGAGGCGGGCGTCCAGCGCGTCATGCTGCACTGGCTCGACCTGGACGACCTCGACGGCCTGGAGGCGATGGCGCGAACCGTCTTGCCGCAGTTGGCCTGAACCAGATCGGAGGCCTGGCACGCTTTTTGCAACGACCTAGACCGACGCGGTTTTGGAAACCGCGTCGGTCTCCGTGATGATGTTTGCCGTCATCTCTCACGGTGTTATAATCCTCTTGAGTTGGGAAAGTGTTAGATGATCTTTGACCTGACAGGTTTCGGCAACGCCCCCTTCATCAGCGCGCCAGCCGGTTGGTTCGGCTCTGCGCTGATGGTCTTTTACGCCCTCGTCACGCTGGTCGCGCTGCGCTTGAATTTCGATTTCGGCCGGTTGCGCGCCCGGCAGTGGCTGGGCCTGGCAACGCTGGCCGGCCTGGGCTTCCTGTTTGCCCAACTGTTCGTCTTATATTTCCCAGCCAACATCCTCCCACCCCCTGGCCTGCCGGCGGAGACCCAGCGGCCGGGGTTGGCGCTGTTCGCGCTCGTCCCGGCCTTTCTGGCTGGCGGCTGGTTGGGGGTTGGCCCGGCGATCGTCGTCGGCTGGCTCACGGGCCTCTCGCGCGCCGTCTGGGAGACCCGTTCCCTGGCGACGCCGTTTGAGTTTGCGCTCCTGGCCGGGGTGGTCGCCTGGGCAGCGCGCCAGGATTATCGGGGCTGGCCGGCGGCCGGCCTCCGTCATCCTCTGGTCGCCGGGCTGCTGGCTGGTCTGGGCCTCTGGCCCATCCTGTATCTTTCCTACTACGCCTACTCAACAACGCCGGGGCTATTAGGATGGGACTACGTCGCCTCGGTGGTGTCCGCCGCAGCGCCGGTGTTTTTCGGACATGCGGCGCTTGGGGGCATGGTCGCCGAACTGGCGCGGGTCGGCGCTCCAAGTTGGTGGCCGCGCCGCCGGGGTGCGCTGCCGCCGCCCTATCTCTCTAGCCTCAACCGCAAACTCCTATTCACGTTGATCCCGCTGTTCCTCCTCGGCATCGGACTGCTGTTCTGGGCGGACATCACAATTGCCACCCGGGTATCTACCCAGCTGGTGGTGGACGAGATGGGGCGGGCGGCCGAAAACGCCGGACGCGAGATCCCCTTTTTCATCCAGACCGGGCGCGACCTCGTCCGCGACCACGCCGCCGCCGACGGCTGGTTCTCCGGCGACGACGTCTCGCAGACGTTCCGTCTCGCGCGGAGCATCCGCACCCTGCCTTTCTTCCGGCAGTTGACGCTGTTCGACGCCGACGGCGCGCCGGCGGCAGGGTTTCCGGCGGGCGACGAGGCAGACTTCGGGCGCACGGGAAATGAGGATGCCTTTGTCGCCCTCGCGTTGGAAGGCATTCCCCAAGATGTCGCCGTCTTCACTGGCGACCCCGAGCATCCAGTGGACGTCCTGTTCCTGACCCCGATTGTGGACCCGGCGACGAAGGAGACGCGCGGCGTATTGCTCGGGCAGGCCGACCTGTTCAGCAACCCGCTGATGCAGGCCGTGACGAATGAATTTAACGGACTGGCCGGCGGCGCGGGGCAGGGGTTCATCCTCGACGAGAACGGCCTGATGATTTATCACCCGGATACTCGCTTTATCCAGCAGTCTTTTGAACCGGAAGCCTCGGCAGCCGATCTGCCCATTGACGTGGCGGGCGCGCGGGCTTATCAGGATCACGCCCCGGACGGGACGCGCCGCCTGGTGGTGTATTACCCCGTCCCCGGCCATGCCTGGACGATTGTCGTCATGGTCCCCAACCAGGTCGTCCTGGCGCGGGCGACGCAAATTGCGACCCCCATCATCCTCATCCTGC
>DAOTXG010000438.1:0-12737 GCA_034435515.1 Anaerolineales bacterium | reverse complement strand
CATGCGGCCATTATACGCTATTGTCACACAGGGCTCCTTCGCCAAAACTCTCTTTCTGGCTAACCCTTTCCGCAGTGCCATCTCAGGCGCCAGGCTGCCGGGCGTCTCAGCGCTCCACCGCGCCGTCGCCGCCGCGCACGAAGCCTTTCTGCAGCAGGTAATCCAAAATCAGACGCGCGTTTTCTTCCGGCGAGTAGCGGATTGTATCCAGGACGATTTCTGGATGCAACGGCGGTTCGTAGGGGTCGTCCACGCCCGTGAAGTCTTTGATTTCGCCGCGCCGCGCTCTGGCGTACATGCCCTTGACGTCGCGCTGCTCGCAGACCTCGATGGGCGTATCCACGTACACCTCGACGTACTGATCGGCGCCGACCATGGCGCGCACATCGTTGCGCGTGGCCCGGTAGGGGCTGACCGCCGCGCAGATGACCGTCCCCCCGTGCCGCACGATTTCCGAGGCCACGTAGCCAATCCGCCGGATATTAATGTCGCGGTCTTCCTTGCTGAAGCCCAGCCCCTTGGAGAGATGCGTGCGCACTACGTCGCCGTCCAGCACCGTCACCTGGCGGCCATACTCCAGCAGCAGCGTGGTCAGCACTTCGGCCGTGGTGGACTTGCCCGCGCCGCTCAGACCGGTGAACCAGATGCACACGCCCTGCCGATGGCGGGCTGGGTAAGTCTCTGCCAGAATCTCGGCGACCTCGGGCCGCGTGAACCAGTCCGGCAGTTTCTGCCCCTTATTCAGGTACTGCTCACGCACCTGCGTCCCAGAAATCGAGGCCGTGCGCGCCTGATCCGGTATCCTGGAGACCTCTTCGTACCGCTCCTCGTCCGGCAGGTAGACCAGTTCCCGGAAGGGCACCATCCCCACGCCTAACTCCTCGCCGAATTTTTGGACGAGTTCCTGGGCGTCGTAGGGACCATAGAAGGGCTGGCCGACGGTGTCTACGCCGGGGCTGGCGTGGTCGCGTCCCACGATCAGATAGTTCGCGCCGTGGTTGCGGCGGATGATCGCGTGCCAGAGCGCCTCGCGCGGGCCGGCCATCCGCATCGCCAGCGGCAGGAGCGAGAGCAGGATGCGGTCTTGATCGTAATAGCGGGCAGCCAGCGCTTTGTAGGTGCGGACGCGGGTGTAATGATCCACGTCGCCCGGCTTGGTCAGGCCCACGACCGGGTGCAGGAGCAGCACCCCGTCCACCTCCTGCGCAGCGCGCCGGGTGAGTTCCTCGTGCACGCGGTGCAGCGGGTTGCGGGTCTGGAAGGCGACCACGTTGGAGTGGCCGAAGGCTTCGAGCCGGGCGCGCACCTGGGCCGGGGTCAGGCGCAAGTCCTGAAAATCGTAACGCGGCGGCAACTGCAGCGCCTGCAAGCGGCCCGAAATGTTGAGCGCACCCCAGCGGTGCATCTCGGCGACCAGCGGGTGACGCAAATCCGTCGAGCCGAAAACGTGACGCGCAGCCTCGTCCCGGTCCCACGGGTAGATTTCTTCCACCGTCATGACCGCCAGCAGCTCGTTCTTGCTGTTGCGCAGGGCGATCTCCTGATCCAATTTGACGGGGGCCTTGGCCTCGACGGGCAGGGTAATGGGAATAGAGAACAGCCGGCCGTTCGCCAGGCGCATGTCGTGCACCACGCGCTCGTAATCCGCCTTCCCCATGAAGCGGTCGAGCGGCGAGAACGCGCCCGTCGCCAGCAGCTCCAGGTCGCACACTGAACGTTCAGAAATTTGAATTGAAGGCAGGGTATGAGCGCGCGCCTTCAGCTCGGGCAGGCGCTCCGGCCGGACGAGCAGGTCAACCAGCCGGCCGCCGTAGGGCGCAATCAACCTCGAAATAGCGATTGTCATGATTCTCCCACACTTAGTCGCTCTCCCGGATCTAACGGGAAACCGCGTAGGTCACGCTTGTAGCGTGACGGCTTGCGCGGCCAGAAGTTGTCACGCTCAAAGCGTGACCTACGATAACCCCGCTAAAGTCGGGAGAGCCAAAATGCTGTAACTACTCACCGCTCTCCCCGCCGATTGCCCCGTCCCGCGCTCCGCGCGAGCGGGGTCGCGGGAAAATCGGCGGCTGAAACAGGGAAACCTGCTGAAGCAGGTTGTAAATGCTGACCAGTGCGTTTCAACGCACTTCCCGGTTTCAGCCGCGAAATTCATTTCGCGGGCTGGCGTGCGCGAGTAGTTACGAAATGCTAAAACCACCGAGGGTATCCCCATCTCCGCGACAAAACACGCCACATTTTACAGGTTTGTAGTGAAGCACGCCAGTGCTTCACCCAACCGCCGTCGGCGCTATGCGAAGCACGTAGCGCACTACAAACCAGTTATCTTTGTGACAAAAGACACTATATTGTACCACTGACTTTTGTCATCCCCAACTTAAAGATAATGCGTCAGGTATTCCCGGTAAAAGCCCAGCGTGCGGGCCAGGCCCTCGCGCAGCGTGACCCGGGGCGACCAGCCTAAGGCATCGCGGATGCGGCTGAAGTCGGCGTAATAATCGCCGATGTCAATCCGCTTGCGATCCGCGGGGAATTCACGCATAGCGTATTCCCCGTCCCCATTCACCTCCACCAGCAGGCGGGCCAGGTCGTGCAGGCTGATCACCGGCTCGCCGCCCAGGTTGAACACCTGCCCGTTCGCCCGCTCGTCCAGGGCGGCCAGCAGGAAGGCATCCACCGCGTCGTCCACGTAGGTGAAGTCGCGCAGTTGCTCCCCGCCCCACACCTCAAACGACTGGCCCTCCACAATCCGCCGCAGCCACACGCCCAGAAAGGTCTGCCGGGCATCCTTCACGCGCATGCGCGGCCCGTAAGTGTTTGTCAGGCGCAGGGCGCAGGCGCGCAGGCCGTAGACGTTGTTGTACAGGATGTGATACCACTCGCCCGCCATCTTGTTGATGCCGTTGACGTCCACCGGGCGCAGCAGGTGCTTCTCGTCCACTGGCAGATAATCCGGCTTGCCGTAAATCTGGCGGGTGCTGGCGAAGACGATCTTCAGGCCGGGATTGTGCCGGCGGCAGACTTCCAGGATGGACAGTTGCGCGTGGCAGTTGATCTCCAAATCCGTGTAAGGGTCCTGCATCGAGTCCATGTGGCTGGTCTGCCCGGCCAGGTTGAACAGCATGTTCCGCCCCTGCACCAGATAGCGCAGGCTGTGCGCATCGCGCACGTCCGAGATATTGACGACGACGTGGTCTTCCAACCCGACGATGTTGAACAGGTTGCCCCCATATTCGGGGATCAGGCTGTCCACCAGGGTGACGTGCGCGCCCAATTCCACCAGCCGCCGCGCCAGATTGGCGCCGATAAACCCCAGCCCGCCGGTGATCAACACCCGCTGCCCGCGCAAAACAGAAAAGTCTGGTCGAGGCCTGTCAGACACGCGGACTCCTATAATCGGTAGATCACGAAAGGGGCTCGTAGTGGCGACTTTAGTCGCTCTTTCTGGTTGACGACTGAAGTCGTCACTACAAGAGCCTCGACGACCACCTGCTGCTCAGCCTCCGTGAGTTCGAGCTCGTAGTGACCGCTTCGCGTTAGTCGTCAGATATCTTGGCAAAAGGCCCGGACAGCCTCGACGACTACCTGCTGCTCGGCCTCCGTCAGTTCCGGGTACATCGGCAGCGAAAGCACTTCGCGCGCCGCCCGCTCTGTTTCCGGCAAATCGGCGCTGCCGGGCAGTCGTCCAGCATAAGCCGGCTGCAGATGCACCGGCACGGGATAATGCACGAGCGCGCCAACGCCGCGCGCTTTTAGAAAGGTTTGCAGTTCGTCCCGCCGGGCAGTGCGCACGACGTACAGATGATAAGCGTGCGTGGCCTCCGGGCGGCCTGTGGGCAGCGTCAGGCCTGTGTTCGCCAACTGCTCGTCGTACTTCTCGGCCAGCCGGGCGCGGGCGGCGTTGTCGGCGTCGAGATGACGCAGTTTGACGCGCAGGACGGCGGCCTGCAGCTCGTCGAGCCGCGAATTCCAGCCCCGCAGATGACTGACGTACCGCTCGGCCCAGCCGTACTCGCGCAGCAGGCGGGCGCGTTCCGCCAGCGCGGGGTCATTCGTGACGACCATCCCCCCATCGCCGAAGGCGCCCAGGTTCTTGGTCGGGTAGAAACTGAAGCAGGCCAGCGCGCCGAACGAGCCGACGCGCCGGCCCTGATACAGCGCGCCGTGCGCCTGCGCGCAGTCCTCAATCACGCGCAGGCCGTGTTTCTGAGCGACAGATAAAATCGGGTCGAGATCGGCTGGGAGGCCGTAGAGGTGAACCGGGACGATGGCTTTGGTGCGCGGGGTGATAGCCCGTTCCAGCCGGCGCGGGTCAAGCGTGTAATGCTCCCGCTCAATGTCCACCAGCACCGGCGTCGCTCCGCAGAGTTCAACCGCCGCCACAGTGGCGACGGCGGTGTGGGCGACCGTGATGACCTCATCCCCAGGGCCAATGCCGCAGGCCGCCAGCGCGACGTTCAGAGCCTCGGTGCCGCTGCCCACGCCGACGGCGAACCCGACGCCCAGGTAGGCGGCGAACTCGGCCTCGAACTGCCGGACCTCCTTGCCGAGGATGTACCAGCCGCGTTCGAGCACGCCTGAAACAGCCGCGTCAATTTCGGTTTTGTGGGCCAGGTATTGCGCCTGAGGATTGCTGCAAAGAATCACGGCGGGCAGGCTGGGGGCAAAGTAGTAACGACTCTGCGAAGCGCCCCATGGGGTAAGTCGTTACTACGCGCGAAGAAACCCGGTTCTAGGCCGCGCGCTTCTCCTTCAGGCCTCGCAGAGCATGTCGAGTATCCACGATCAACGCCGCGTGTTGGCTGATCCAGTCCCAGTCGTAATCGGCGTGGTCGGTCACGATCAGCACACAATCGGCGGCGGCCAGGCTGGCCTCGTTCAATTCGAGGCGGGGCGTCTCCAGCCCCTCGTGGCGCAGCGAGGTCACGTAGGGGTCGTGGAAACTGACCTGCGCGCCGCGCGTTTCGAGCAGTTGGATGATGTCCAGCGCCGGGCTTTCACGCACGTCGTCCACGTCCGGCTTGTACGTCACGCCGAGGACGAGCACCCGGCTGCCGTTGACGGCTTTGCGAACGCGGTTCAACGCCTCGGCCACCTTGCTCACCCAGTATTCCGGCATGCTGGTGTTGACCTCGCTGGCGAGCTGGATGAAGCGGGCGTTGTAGTCGAGCGTCCGCAGTTTCCAGGAGAGATAATGAGGGTCTAGAGGGATGCAATGGCCGCCTACCCCGGGGCCAGGCGTGAACTTCATGAACCCGTAGGGCTTGGTCGCCGCGGCCTCGATGATCTCCCAGGCGTCCAGGTCCAACTTGTCGCACATCAGCAGCACTTCGTTCACCAGCGCAATGTTGACCGCGCGGAAAGTGTTCTCGAGCAGCTTGACCATCTCGGCCGCCGCCGCCGAACTGACCGGCACAAGCCGTTCGGTGACGTAGGAGTACAAAGCCCCGGCGATCTCAGTGCAAGTCGCCGTCACGCCCCCCACGACTTTGGGCGTATTTTTGAGCAGATAATCCTGCCGCCCTGGGTCAATCCGCTCCGGCGAAAAGGCCACGAACACATCTTCCCCTACCCGCAGGCCGTTCTGCACCATACGCGGGACGATGATCTCATCCGTCGTGCCGGGGTAAGTCGTGCTCTCCAGCACGATCAGCATCCCGGCGTGCACGTGCTTTGCCACCACGTCCGCCGCCGCCATGACATACGACAGGTCCGGGTCGCGCGTCTTGGAAAGCGGCGTAGGCACACAGATGGAAACGGCGTCGCACTCGCGGAGGAGGCTGAAATCCGTGGTCGCGCGGAGCGCGCCGGCCCGCGCCGCCACAGCCAGGTCTGCCGCCGGCACATCGCCGATGTACGTCTCCCCGGCGTTGAGGGCCTCGACCCGGCGCGCGTCCACGTCAATGCCCGTGACCCGGAAGCCAGCTTTGGCCAACTCCACCGCCAGCGGCAGTCCCACGTAGCCCAGGCCGATCACGGCCACGTGAGCCTGCCGCGAGGCGATTTTAGACAATAGAATATCGCGAGAACTGTTCATAACTTTCGGGACCCAGCCGCTGACCAAAGCGCCCTGGGCTGTCAATCGCCTGTCTGCGCCGGGGCCGTCCCGGCCGCGTAACTGCTCTCGCCCGCCAACGGGCTCTCAGCCAGAGGAGGTGGTATATCCAAGGCTGCTGAGGAGGGGATCGCTTCTGCCTCGACTCCCTGCCACCAGTCCTTCAATATTACAGTCAAGACCCCCACCATGAGGCTCGCTATCCCTGCGGCGGCGACGATCACGAGGACGGATACCGCCGGTTCGAGCGGCGTGCTGGCCGCGCTGGCTAAGCGCACAATCGCCTCGCCGGTCTGCACGGCGATGCGCCGCTCCTCCGCCTTGCGGGTCAGGCTGGTGTAGGTCTCCCAGGCCAGGTCGCGCGCCTGGGTCAACTCGCGCTGGCGCGCTTCCTCCGCTTCCAGTTCGGCATTCAGCGTTAACACTTCGTCCGAATATTGGGCGATCAACTGGCTGACGGGATCATTGGGCGCGCTCTCGACAGGGACTTGAAAGCCCGCCAGCAGTTCCGCCGTCAGCGCCTCAATGCGCGCCCGGATTTCGGCCTTGCGCGCCTCCAGCACGCCGAACCGGCTATCCACTTCCACCTCGGGATCCGGCGCCTGCCCGCGCGACACCGCGAGCAGCGCCTCGATTTGCGCCTGGGTCTGGGCCTTCCGCGACTCGAGCACGTCAATCAGGCTGTCCACGTCGCTTACCGGGATCGGCCCGGCGCCCTGCCCGAACGAGAGCTGCAGCTGCACGTTCCCGCCGGCGCCGCTGGCCAGCGAGCGGCTGCGCAGGAACAGTTGGGCCAGCGCGTCCCCCAGACTCGCCGCGCTCGAAACACTACTCGCCTGCACCTGCTCGCGCAGCGCGCGCGCATCCACCAGGAGTGACTCGACCGCCGCCAAGTCCCCATAGTAATCCTGGATGATCTGGCGCTGCTGCTGCTCGAGCGAGATCAGCTCGTCATAGGCGTTGTCGAGGGTTTGGCGCCGCGCCTGAAGCTGCTCGGGAAGCGACTGCCCCCGGCTCGCCGTTAGCTCGGACTGATAAGAATTGATCAACGTCTGCCGGGCGTCCATCTCGCGCTGCAACTCGGCGAGGCGGTTGTCGGCCAGGAATTTTTCCACGGCGCGCTGGGCCACCTCGTAGTCGGCCTTAGCCTGGCTCAACTGGTCGCCAAAGCGCGCCTGCGTGTCCTGCTCGTAACCGTAGAGCTGGTTCACATACTTGACAAATAACCTGGCCCAGGCATTGGCAATCGCCGCCGCCCGTTCCGGATCGTCGCCCGTCGCTCGCAGTTCAATCAAGGTGGGATCAGTTCCCGTCGTCGCCTCCAGCTTTCCCAGCAGGCCTTCTCGCGTCCTCTCGCCTTCTTCTAGCGAGGCCGTGGCCGGGTCGGCCAACAACTGAGTCAACAGTTCATCCGAAGTCGCCAGGCCCAGGTAGGCTTTCGGATCGATCTCTACTTTATCCTGGCCGGCCGCTGTTTCAATCCTGGGTTCAAAATTCAGAATAAAGCGCGGGCTGGTGACGACGACCAGGGCGCTCGCCTCGTAGGAACGGGGCAGGGCCAAAGCCAGCACGAGCGCCGCCGCCGCCCCCGCCACGGTCAGGCCCGCAATCAGTTTCCAATGCTGGAACAGCACCCGAACATACTTGCGCAGATCAATCTCGTCTTCCACGGCTCGTTTCACCTTTCTGGGTTCTAACGTGTCGGGGCGATTTTAGCACACAAAGGGATTTCTAACCGTGCACAACCCGGCTATACATAACCATATCAAGTCTGGGTTTTGGCGCGGCCGGCAGCCTGCTTGAGGAGATGCGACTGAACGTCGGCCGGCAAGGAAGCCAGCGAGGTGATTTCTGGCTCTTTCCCCAGCCACGGAGTGAGCATTCCAGGATCCTGATGGGCGCACACCCACAGGCACGAATTCTCGCCGGCCAGCAAGGCCGCCTGGATGCCCGGCGAAGCCAGAACCGGGATTAGATTGACTGCGGGGTCGCCGGGGCCGAGTAAAATCAGCCTGGCCGTGCTGAGGGCGGCCACCGCCTCGGGTTGCGGGTCGTCCGTCTGTGCGGCGGCTGGGCTATCGGAAGAGATTTCAAGGGGCGAGGCGGAAGCTGAAAGGGCCAGGCCGTGAAGGCGCAAAACCTGGTTGAGTTGATTCAGGTCGCGCCACCACGTCTCGCTCAGCCCTCGCTCCAGCAAGCGCCGCGTCGCCTCGCTCGCCTCGGCCAACACGGTCAGCGCCGCGACGATCTCCAAGCGCGAGGGGCGGATTTCTCCGTTCACCTGGGCTGGAGCAAACAGGACGGTGATCTCCCGGCTGATAGTCAGGACAGTGCGGAGAAAGTCGGCAGTGCTGTCTCCGCCAGGAATCAGCACCAGCGGCGAAGCCCCTGTGAGTTTCGGTTCGACGCGCTCGAAGACGGCCAGCCCGATCAGCCCGACGACGAGCAAGACGGCAAAAGCCAGATTCGCCGTCACCACCGGGGCGCGGGTGAGGAAAATGGCGAGGGCGCCGAGCGCAACCGCGGCGACGTATAGCGTCAGCACGGCGCGCGAGTGGCTCAGGCCCAACAGCACGAGACGATGCGAGGTGTGATCGGAGCCGCCTTGAAAAATCGAACGCCCCCGCCGCAGGCGCGATACGATGACCAACGTGGTGTCGAAGATGAGCACGCCCAAGACGACGATGGGCGCCATCCACGTGGCGCCCAGCGGAAAGTGGATGAACTTGATT
This sequence comes from Anaerolineales bacterium, assembly GCA_034435515.1. Lineage (GTDB taxonomy): Bacteria > Chloroflexota > Anaerolineae > Anaerolineales > UBA6663 > DATDRS01. The sequence goes on along the minus strand of DAOTXG010000438.1, from coordinate 3,950 downwards.
TTGATGCCCAGGACAGCCAGCATGAAACCCAGCGTGAGGGAGCCGGCATCACCCATGAAACTGGCGGCCGGGGCGAAGTTGTAGTATAGAAAGCCTGCCGCCGCGCCGAGGAGCGCCGCCGCCAGGCTGGCGACCAGGCCCTGCCCTTCGAGCGCAGCCATGACTAAAAAGAACCCGGCGGCCACCGCCGAAACCCCGGCGGCCAGGCCGTCCATATTGTCCATGAGGTTGGCGGCGTTGGTGATGCCGACCACCCATAACAAAGTGATCAGACCGTCGAGCCACCACGGCCCAAACAGATGGACCTGTACCCCGACGGCCATCAGACAGGCCGCGGCCACCGCCTGCGCCAGCAGTTTGAACCGGGGCGAAAGGCCGTAGCGGTCATCCCACAGGCCGGTGAAAAAGAGGAGCGTCGCGCCTCCCAGGATGCCCGCGCCCTCGCTCAACCAGTCGCGGCTGCCGAATAACAGGAATGCGCCGACAAGCGCGCTGTAAATCGCCACCCCCCCCAGAAGAGGGACGGGCAGGCGATGCGTCTTGCGCAGGCCAGGCTGATCCACCATGCCGAGGCGCTGCGCGAGCCAGCGCGTCAACGGCGTGGCCAGAAAAGCCAGCAGGCCGGAAGCCAGGATGATAGGAAGATAGCGAATCATATGTTGACACCTGTTTCAGAGTAGATTATAATCTTTATAATTGTATACTACACCTTCGGGGCAGGGTGAGGGTCGTCAACCGTTCAAACGGATGACGCCCAATTCCCGATCGGCGGTATGTCCTCCACGACAAGCCCGCGAGCCTGAGCGCCTTGCGCGCAAAGGCATGATACCGGTGCAACTCCGGAGCCGACCGTATAGTCGGGATGAGAGAAGGTAGCGAAAGCAAAAGTGCGTCTGTCCCGTTGGACTCACGCGCCTTTACTGCCCCGTTGGCTGCCTAGTAACCAGCTGACGGGGTTTGCTTTCTCAGCCGTGACCACGCCATGCGGTCCCTGGCTAGTTCGCTTTGCCCCGGAGAGGACTTATATCTCGCGGGGTTTTTTGTTTATGACGACGATAGAAACGCCAATCACATTCCAACCTCAGCCAGTCCGGCCGGCCCGCTGGCGGTGGATGCTGCTCCCCGGCGCCCTGCTGGCGGGCCTGCTGGCCTGGGAAATGCTCGCGCGCCTCAACCATTACCCGGCGTTCATTCTGCCGCTCCCCAGCCAGGTCTGGGCGCGCTTCCTCGTCGTGTTAGGCGATGGCGTCCTGGCGCGGCACACGCAAATCACGTTGATCGAAGTCTTCACCGGCCTGGCCCTCGGGCTGGGCGCGGCTTCGCTCCTTGGCTACTTCATCGCCAAATCGCCGAGTCTGGAGCGCGCGCTGACGCCCTATATCGTCGCCTCGCAGGCCATTCCCGTCGTCGCCATCGCGCCGCTGCTCGTCATCTGGTTCGGTTCGGGACTGCGCTCCAAGGTCCTCATCTGCGCGCTCATCGTCTTCTTCCCCATCCTCATCAACACGGTCGTGGGCGTGCGCTCGGTGGAGCCAGACCTGCGCGACCTGATGCGCTCGCTCCGGGCCACGCGCTGGCAGACGTTCCTCAAACTGGAATTGCCCGCCGCGCTGCCCATCCTGCTCGGCGGCCTCAAAATCGGCGCCACACTCTCGGTCATCGGCGCGGTCGTCGGGGAATTTGTAGGCGCAGACCGGGGATTGGGGTTCCTCATCAATTTCGGGCGCGGACAGTACGACACGGCGCTCGTCTTCGTCGCCGTCGCCGCGCTCGTCGTCATCGCCCTGGGCCTGTACGGTTTGGTCGCCCTGGCCGAAAAACTCTTGCTCGCCTGGAAAAGGTAGGAGACTCACATGCGACGTCTGGCTCTGGCGTTTCTCGCTTTGACCTTTGCTCTGGCCGCCTGCGGCGGCGCCGTTTCGCCTACCCCCGTTGTGGATGTTCCTTCCGCCACGCCCGGCGCCTTGCGGCGCGTCCGGCTTCCCATGGGCTTCATCCCCAGCGTCCAGTACGCGCCCTTTTACGTGGCCGTGGACAAAGGCTACTTTGCCCAGGAAGGCATAGCACTCGAATTTGACTATTCCTTTGAGACCAACGGCGTGCAGCTCGTCGGCGTGAATCAGCTGCCCTTTGCCGTCGTCTCCGGCGAGCAGGTGCTGCTGGCGCGGGCGCAGGGCCTGCCGGTCGTGTACGTCATGGCCTGGTTCCAGAAGTTTCCGGTGGCGGTCATCGCCAAAGCCGATTCGGGGATCAGGGCGCCCGGCGATCTCAAGGGCAAGAAAATTGGCACGCCCCTCCTCGGCGGGGCGAACTACGTCGGCCTGCTGGCGCTCCTGGCTCACGCTGGCATAAACGCCGAGGAGGTGACGATTGAAGCCATCGGGTTCGAGCAGATCGCGGCGCTCACCGCCGGACAGGTGGAGGCCGTCGTCGTGTACTCCAACAACGAGCCGATCCGCCTGGGCGCGCAGGGTGAGCAGTTCAACGTGATCCCTATCGGCGACTACGTCGCGCTGGCCGCCAACGGGCTCCTCAGCAACGAGACCGTTGTCGCGCAGGAGCCGGAGTTCGTGCGCGGGTTCGTGCGCGCGTTGGCGCATGGGATTGAGGATACCCTCGCCAACCCGGACGAAGCCTACGCCATTTCCAAAAAATTCGTCGAGACGCTGACCGACGACGAACTGGAGAAAAAAGTGTTGGCGGCGACCATGGCCATGTGGCAGACGAGCCGCGTCGGCTATGCCGACCCGCAAGCCTGGGAGAATATGCAGACCACCCTGCTCGAGGCGAAGTTGCTGAACGAAAAACAAGACTTGAGCCGGGTCTTCACGAACGATTTTATCCCCTAACCAGGAAGCGCCGCTGTAGAGGGGCAGGGAGAAGCGTCTCCTCCGCTCCCCTCTCCTGGCTTCCCCGTTCCGGCCTATGACCCCGCCCATCCTCGTCGCCGACCGCCTCTCCATGATTTTCCCAAATCAGAACGGCGGATTGCCCGCGCTGGAACGCGTCAGCCTCGAGGTCTATCCGCAGGAGTATGTCTGCCTCGTCGGGCCGTCGGGGTGCGGCAAGAGCACTCTGTTGCGGCTTCTGGCCGGGCTGCTCACCCCGACTTCGGGACAAATCATTTTCGAAGGCCAGCCGCTCACCGCGCCGCGCCGCCGGATTGGGTTCGTATTCCAGAAGGCCAACCTCATGCCCTGGCGCACGGTGTTGGCGAACATCACCCTGCCGCTTGAGCTCCAAGACGCGGCGCCGGGCGAGGCCAGACGCCGGGCGCAGGAATTGATTGATCTCGTGGGCCTGCGCGGCTTCGAGCACAGTTTGCCGCGCGAACTCTCGGGCGGGATGGAGCAGCGGGTGGCGATTGCGCGGGCGCTCGTCCACAACCCGGACATGCTGCTGCTCGACGAGCCGTTCGGCGCGCTCGACGCGCTCACCCGCGAACGCATGGGCGCCGAACTGCTGCGCATCTGGGAAGCCCGCAAGAAGACGGTCGTCATGGTCACCCACTCCATCCCGGAGGCGCTGCTGCTGGCCGACCGCGTGCTGGTGCTCAGCCCGCGCCCGGGACAAGTGCGCCTGGCCCTTCCCATCCCCCTACCCCGCCCGCGCCGCCTGGACATGGAATACAGCGCCGAGTTCGGCGCGCTGGCGCAGCGCGTCCGGGCGGCCATTGGGTAGTTCGACGCCGCTCGCCCACGCCCCCTGGAAAGCCGGGCGTCCCTACTTGTTTCCCCCCTTCCAGTCAGAAAGAACAAAGTATAATGGGAGGCGCAACAGTCCACTCTATAACCGAGGAGCCTTAAGGTGAACGAATTCGACTGGTCGTCCAAGCGCGTCGTCGTCACGGGGGGCGCCGGGTTCTTGGGGCGGGCCATCGTGGCCCGGCTACGCGCCCTGGGATGCCGCGAGGTGTTTGCGCCGCGCAAGCGCGAATACGATTTGAGGGA
>DAOTXG010000437.1:0-2131 GCA_034435515.1 Anaerolineales bacterium | reverse complement strand
TATGCGGCGCGCCGCCAAGCGGTGGGTCTGCCCGCCGAGCGCACCTTTGCCAGCAAACCCGACTTGGGGCTGCAGATGATCCGGCGGGTGCAGGCGCGGGGCTTGCCCTTTGACTTTCTGGCCTGCGACGATTTGTACGGGAAAAGCCGGGCTTTTCGCGCGACGTTGGACGCCCTGCACGTCCAGTATGCCGCCGAAGTCCCCGGCGATACCCAGGTTTATTTGCAGTGCCCCACGGTCGGCGTTCCTCGTCGCCGCCACCGGCGAGGCAAAACCCCCTCGCGCTTGAAGGTGCTGAGTCGGCAGGTGCCTCACGAAGTGCGGGCGCTGGCCCGGAGCGGACGGACGACGTGGCAACGGGTCGTCGTGCGGAACACCGAACGCGGGGAATTGATCGCCGATTTTGCGGTGCGCCCGGTGTGGACCTTGACCGAAGCCATGCACATCCGTCGAGAATGGCTGGTGATGCGGCGCGATGACGATGGCAAGTTGACCTGTGTCCTGCTGAATGCGCCTGAAGCCACGCCGCCGCCGATTTTGATTCACCGCAGTTGTCAGCGCTACTTCACCGAGCGGACGTATCAGGATGCCAAATCGGAATTGGGTTGGGCCGACTTTCAAGCCCGCAAGTATCGCGCTTGGGAACATCAGACCGCCCTGACGGCCGCGGCCACTTGGTTTGTAGCCGACGTGAAATTGAAGTGGCGGGAGGCCTATGCCCCGGACCGCACCTGGCCCGCCAGTTCGAGATCGACGTCTTGCCGGCGCTCTCGACCGCCAACGTGCGCGACCTGTTGCAGGCCGTCTTGCCCCTCCCGCAACTCACACCGCAGCAGGCCCGCGAATTGGTCGCCGCCCACTTGGTCAACCGCGCACGGTCGACCGCGAGTCGTTTGAGAACTCAGCGGTTTCATGAGGATTCAGGCTAATCTAACATTGTCAAGTGAGTAATGAGTGAGGAGATGGGGCGTCAAGGGACGGTCAACCGCTTCGCGTAAATGGATACGCCGTTCTGGTTGTGGGTTATCCGTTTATCCGTTGCGTATCCGTTGACACCAGTTGACACCCTCTCGCGCCGAGGCGTACATCCCCCTGCGACCAGAGGGCGGTAGTTCATGGAGTTCCCCGGCGATGACCTCCGGATGAGAGGCAGGTAGACCTTGTAACCCGCAAACACACTAATGTTTGCCGAAGCCGTGTTGCCGTTGCTATCAGTCGCCGTAAGCGTAATAGTGTGTTGGCCTGGCGAGAGATTTGCTAACACTATACTGCCTGTCCCTAAGTTGCCATCGCGGCTGGAACTCCACTGCAAAGCGCTTTCTCCCAATGCTCCATCCTCCAGATCATAGCCATAGCCCTGCAAGAAGAGCGGTATGCCGGGCGGAACGGTTACGTCTCCCTGCGGTGCGAGAATATAGGTCTGGGGCTCCTTCCGGCCCACGGTGAACGAAGCATCGGATGCGTCCTCGCCGCTCAACATCTGGTCAGTCGCCATGACTTTGAAGCGGGCATTTGCGCCCCCAGGAAGGTTAGGGCTGTCCACCGCCAGGTAGTTAATAGTGATGCCTAGTGCCAGCGGCATCCAGGTTGTACCGCCGTCATCGCTGTAGGACACGATGAAACGCAATGGATCGCTATCAGCATCGTCGGCAGTCCAGGTGACGGTATAGGTTCCTGATGCACTCCACGACTCACCACCATTTGGGCTAGTCAACTGCACGCTGGGCGCATTATTGCTCTTGGTGATCCGGTCTAGCTCTGTGCCCAAGCCAGTCAGGACAACCGAGTGCGTGCCTTCTGGGTAGGGTATTGCCATGGTGAAGGTAGCCCTATCTGTGGGATCGCCGCTGGCAGACCTGCCGAATTTGAGGTCGAAACAGCGGCTATCCAAGACTACCTCACTGGCACTGCGTAGTTCCAGGCAGTAGTCTGTCCCGCGACTGTCGTCAGGTGGCACAACTGAATTCAGAGGATAGAAGGTATCAAATTCGACACTCAACGTCGGAGTGTGCACTGTGCCCAGGACGGACAGAATAGTTTGAGTGACGGGCTCGGGCTGAAGCAGGTTATCTGCGAGCAACGTACTATGAGACTGGAAACCCAAGACCAGCTTGCGGTAATGATACTTAGA
>DAOTXG010000436.1:0-8617 GCA_034435515.1 Anaerolineales bacterium | reverse complement strand
AAACGAGCAGCCAGCCACGTCGCCGCAAATCCTTTGCCGATGTCGAACAGCAAGACCAGGGCCCCGGCCCCCCACCCGGCCTGCCGCAAGGTGTTCGTCGCGCCCGAATGTCCGGAGCCGCCTGTGCGGATGTCGCGGCCAATGACCGCCCGGCCCACCCACACGCCGAAGGGTAGCGACCCCAGGAGATAGGCGGCGCAGACAAGCAAAAAGGCGTTAAAGAAAATCAGCGCCATCAGCGTTCTTTCAGCGAAATCAGCGTTCTCCACTGCCCGGCCTGAGCAGCGCCGTCTATCTTTGAAAGGGACTGCGTTGCAGCTCTACCGCGAGCCGCTCCAGATAGCCTTGCGCGTCGGAGAGAGATTGACCGAAGGCCGTATCGGAGAGCGCCAGATGAATCGGCACCTCTAACGCGACGGGCACGATCGTCGAAACTGGCACCGTCGCGTTAATCGGCACCTCCGGGTCGAGGTTCACTGGCACGATGGTCTGGACCGGGAAAGCCAGCGGAATCTGGCCCAAAGGCGTCTCCAGCGGGACGGTCACCTGCGTATTGATAGGCAGCTGCGTGTGGATAGGGACGTGGACAGTCGTGTTGACCTGGAGGATGAGCGACACCGGCACGTCCTGCTCGACGGACACGGTGTAATCAATGGACGAGTTGCGCAGAGCGCCGATGGCCTGCGCGGCGCGATCCGCGGCCCCGCCCGCCTGCCGCCGCACAATCAGCAGCGTGCGGATCAGCCAGACGTTGACGGCTAACGACAGCAGCGCCACCAGCCAGAGCAGCCAGTAGTCGAGAGGACGAGAGTTGCTCAAGGGAACCTCCAAGGGATTGATGATTTTTGATTGCTGATTGCTGATTGTTGATTGCTGATTACCAGTACATCGCGAAATCGCTCGTAGTAGCGACTTCAGTCGCTTTCGTGATCTGCTGATTATGCGAAACGGATCAATCAGCAATCATCCTTCAGCAATCAGCCATCATCATTCAGCCATCAGCAATCATCATTCGGCAATCAGCAATAGTTGTTTGGCTTCTTCCAGGGGGTCGGCGGAGAAGGCCGGTTCGAGCGTGGCGCGGGTTAACTGCGTGTCGCCGGCCATGCGCCGCACCTGCCGGAATTTCAGGATGCTCCAGTTGCCGTCTATCATCGCCGCGCGCAGGCGGGGGTCGCGCCGGAGTTTGAAGGCGACCAGCCCCGCGCGCCCGCCGGGCAGCGCCAGGAAACGCTTACGGGCCGGCAGGCGCGGGCCAAGCACGTGGCCGCTGAAGACGGCCGAGGTGATCACGGCAAACAGGTAAATCGTCTGCTCGGCCTCGCGCCATTCGAGCGGGTTGGCCCCGGCCGGCGTGTAGCCATGGCGCACAGCCAGCGCGCGCAGTTCGGCCTGAATCGATTCGAGTTCCTTCGCCCGCGCGCCTGAGGCATCCTCGGGGCGGAGCCGCCACTTATCCGGTTCGACCTTCTCGGCATAAGAGTTCAGGCACGCCAGCACCAGGCCTCTGCCGGGCGTGTGCACGCCGGTCAACGAGGCGTACACCGCTTGAATGAGATCGTGCTCGTCCACTGGTTCGCCGCCTGACAGCAGTTGCAGGACTCTGGCTTCGACGCGGTCGGCGAGAGGCAAGACAGGCGCGGCCTCGCCGTCTTCGGGCAGATACCACAGGCCGGTCGCCAGGTCGTCGTCTTGTTCCGCGTCGAGACGTCGGAAGTGCTGCGGGTCACGGAAGACCGGTTCCAGCCAGCGATTGACGACGCCGAGCGGGTCGTCGGGCAGCGCGGCCAGCAGGCGCTTTTCGGCCAGGCCGCGCCACCCGCCGCCGTGAACGGTGATCCAGCGACTCGGCTCGCCGCGCGCGTGCAGAGTTTCGGCGGCGGCCTGGCGGGCGGTTTCCTTCACCGTGTGCTCGAGAAACGCGCCGGATAGGGCGGGGGCAGCCGCAGGCGCTTTCTCCCAAAGATAAAGCGCCTCGGCAGTGTCGGCGCGGAGGGCCGCGCCGCTGAGGGCATAGCCGGCCCTGTCGGCGGCGGCGAGCAGGCAGGCAGTGAAACCGGGTTCGGCCTCCGCCACGAGACCAACTATTTTCCCAACGGGCGCGAGGGCTGGCAGGATGTTAGCCAACGTGCGGTGCAAGGCCGTGGCGTGCCACGCCCAGTCGTAGCGGCGGCGGCGCAGGACAGAACGCAAAGTCGAAGCAGTTTCGCGCCCCCATAGCCACGCGGCCCAGAGGGCTGAAAGAGTCCAGTAGGCCGGATTGGGACGCGGGATCGCCGTGATAAAGAGAGAGCAACTACCTGCAGGGAGCGAGGCGACCACGTCGCGCGCCTGGCCGGCGTGGGCGTAAATCCCCGGCCGGTCGGTTTGAGCCAGGAGTTCTGGAAGCGTTAACGAACGGCTGGGAGCGGGCAGGCCGGCCAGATACCCCATCCCTTTTTCGACCGCGCGCCAGAAGTTGTGCTCGCGGTAACGCCGGGGCAGGACGAGGGTCTTGGGGCGGTCTTGCGCGAGGGCGCAGGTGAGATCAAACGCGGCCACGAGCAGGCCGCAGAGCAGACGACGGACTTCGGCCGGGGGGTCGAGTTGATCGAGCTTGACCAGGGTGGCAGCAATAGCGGCCAGGGTGCGGGGCGGATAAACGGCCAGGGCTTCTTCGGCGTGTTCCCGGTCAGGATCGCCGCGCGCGGCCACGCGGTCGAGGAGAAGATAATAGTCGAGGCCGCGGGCGAAGCGTTGGGCGAGCGCCCGGTCGGCGTCGTCGGCCGGAGCGTGTTGGGGGGAGTCGCCGCATTTCTGGCAAATATAGGTTTTCTCAACTGGCGCGCTGGCCTCGGCGTCCCAATCAAAAGCGTCAGCGCTGGTGGCTGAGCCGCAGGTTGCGCAGGTAGTTTGGTAGAAGCCGAGCAAATAGTCTTCCAGCCGCGCGTCGTCCTTGCGCATGTCCGCCAGGGCCGTGAGGGCGGAACGCAGCTCGACTTCGGTCGGCGGACGCACGGCCAGCGAGAGGGCCAGGCGCGAGACGGGGTTGAAGTTGGCGACGAGGACGCGCCGCCCCAGGCGCAGGGCCTCCAGGGCGGGGCGCGGCGATTGGCCGAAAGGATCAAAGACGAGATCGTTAGGCTGGCTGTACTGTTCGATATAATGCGCGGCGACGCCGTCGGCGAGGGGCGGGAGGAAACGCGCCAGCAGGCGGGGGGAAGTGGGAGGGTAGCCAGGGAAGAAGGGGAGCATGGTAGTGCTCAGGTGTTCATGCGCCGGGTGTCTGACCACGTGCGACGCACTTTCGCGAAGCGAGTGCACCGCACGTGACGTAAGGGCAGAGTATAGCCTGAAGGAATTGCCGAGCAAAGCCGACCGACAAGGCCGGAATTTGACTTGCACCGAGACGAGTCTTACACTGGCGGCATGGAACTCGGCGACTGGTTTCACGTCAGTTTTGACGAGGCGGGCGTGCGCCGCCAGGTAAATCCACCGGGGAAGGAGCCGTGGAGCGATGGGTTCGCCTGGGAGGATGTCGTCCGCGTATGCCTTAAGGCCGGAGACTTGTTCGAGTCGGACGAATTGTATATTTTCACGCGCCAACGCCCGGAAAGTTACGTGATCCCGACCGAGGCGGAGGGGGGCCTGGCCCTGCTGGGCGAGCTGGTGAAACGCGGGCTGTTCGATGCGCAGATGGCGATTGAAGCGGCGACGGCGACTGAGGGGTTGTGGTGCTGGCCGGAGGAGTAGCCCTCACCATTTCAGACCCTGAGGGTCTTGGAGACCCTTAGGGTCTGGGCCGAAATTATCCTTGGACGAGTTCTCAGGAGAGGGGGATGGGGGGTGAGGAGGACTCACGCAGGAAACTCGATTTCTCCCCGCGCTTTCTTTTCCTGAGGCAACAGCGCATTGTAGATAAACGTGTTGACCGGCGTCGGCACGCCAAGTTCCTGGCCGAGGCGGACGACCGCGCCGGTTTGCGCCTCGAGCTCGGAGGGACGGCCGTCCATAAGGTCGCGCTGCATCGAGGCGAGCGTGGCCGGCGCGGTGGCGTCAATGTTGGCGAAGGTCTTCTCGACGATGTCGTCGGGGAGGCGCACATTTCGCGCCTGGGCGACGGCGCGAACTTCGCGCATCACCTCTTCGAGCATCTGGCGCGTCGCGGGCAGGCTGCGATAGACGCCTATCGGCGCGCGGGTGAGCGCGCCCACGCCGCTGACGGCGACGATGAACAGGAACTTAGCCCACATGGCCGCCTGGATGTCCGGCAGCAGTTCGGTCTGGACGCCGACGCATTTGTCAAAAGCCCGCTTCAACCGCCCGCCGCGCTCCTCGATCCGGCCGTCGAGTTCGCCAAACGCCACGTAAGGCTCGATGCTCACGTGGCGGATCAGGCCGGGGCGGACGAGGAAGCTGCTGATGCGGCACAGACCGCCGAGGACGCGCTCCGCGCCCAGCACCGCCGCCAATTGGGAAGGCGCTTCGATGCCGTTCTCCAGCGGGACCACGAAAGTCTCCGGCCCGACGATAGGGCGCATGGCCTGGGCGGCCTCGGGTACCTGCCAGGCCTTCACCGCCACCAGGACGACATCGGCAATGCCAACGCGGCCCGGGTCGTCGGTGGCTTTGGCCGGGCGCACGACGAAATCGCCCTTGAGGCTGTCCACCCGCAACCCGTCCTCGCGCAGGGCGCGCAGGTGCTCACCCCGGGCGATGAAGATGACATCCTCGCCGGCCTGCGCCAGCCGCCCGCCGAAGTAGCCCCCTACTCCACCTGTACCGAAGATGACGATACGCAACTTTTTCCTCCTCCACCAAAGAAAATCAGCGCAATCAGCGTTCTTTCAGCGCGCTTCGCGTCAGCGTTCCGCCACCGCCTGCACACCGACCAACGCAGGTTTTACAATGGCGCCCTCTTTCGTCGGAACCTGGCTCATCGCATATTCGGCCAGCGCCGTGATGGTGAGGCTGGGGTTAACGCCGGGATTGGCCGGGACAATGGAGCCGTCCACGACGTACAGGCCCGGATAGTTGTGCGCCTGGCAGTCCAGGCCGACGACGCCCTCCTGCGCGTCGCGCCCAAAGGGACAGCCCCCGAGGATGTGCGCGGTGGTCGGGAGGTTGAGCAGAGACTCGGTGACTGAACCGGCCGGGATGCCGCCGGACTTGCGGGCGAAGGCGCGCGTCACCTCGTGGCCGATGCCGATTTCCGCCGGAACCGTCTTCCCGGCGTCCGGCTCGGCGACCAGTCCGCGACGGAACAACGTGAACAGGCTCCGGCCCAGGCGCAGGCGCATGTGATTGTCAACCGTCTGCATCACCAGCACAATCGTCGTGCGCCTCGCCCAGCCGGGGAGGACGTGGCTGTTGAGAAAGTCCACGGGGTGGGTGATGATCTCCCAGAGGCTCTTGAGTAGACGCACGAGCAGGCTGCTGCCCGCTTCGATGAGCGGCGCGCCCATGTAGCGCATGAGCGAGGAGCCATTGGGATAGCGCACCGGCTCGATGCGCGTCACGTCGTCGGCGTGGAAGAGGGAAGTGATGGCGATGCCCTCCGAATAGTCGGTCTTGCCTTCCCGGTCAGTCACGCCGAGCAGGGCTTCGCTGTTGGTGCGCACCATGTCGCCCAGCCGGGGTGAAAGAGCCGGGAGCGAACGAGTCACGTCGCGGCAGTGAAAGAGCAATTTGAGCGTGCCCAGGACGCCTGAGGCGACGACCACGTTGCGGGCCAGGACAGTTCGCACGGGCCGCCTCCAAAACCCGGTCGCGTTGCGATAGACAACCTCGTACCGCGCGCCATCCGGCGCCGCCGCCGCGCGCGGTCGAATATCCACAACCTCAGCCTCGGCGATGACTTGCGCGCCCCACTTCTCGGCAAAGTAGAGATAGTTTTTGACGAGCGTATTCTTAGCGTTGTGCCGGCAGCCAACCATGCACCCGCCGCAGTGGATACAGCCGCGCCGAGCCGGCCCCTCGCCGCCGAAGTACGGATCGGGCGTGTCCTGGTCCGGCGGGCCGAAGAAGACGCCGACGTCGGTGGGCCGGAAGGTATGACCCTGACCCATCTCGTCGGCGATGGATTTGAGGATAGCGTCGGCCGGCCAGAGGCGTGGGTTGGTCGTCACGCCCAGTATCCGGCGCGCGGCGGCGTAGTGCGGGTGGAGGACGGTTTTCCAGTCGGCCAGATGCTTCCAGGCCGGCGCCGCAAACAGATGGTCGTCGGGTTCCACGAGGACGTTGGCATACCCCAGGCTGCCGCCGCCGACCCCGCAGCCGTGGAAGACCGCCACACCCTTGAGCAGGCTGACCTGCAGGATGCCGAAACAGCGCAGGGCCGGCAGCCAGAGGTATTTCCACACGGCCCAGTTGCTGCGGGCGAAGTCCTCGTCGCGGTAGCGTTGGCCGCGCTCCAGCACCAGCACGCGGTAGCCCTTCCCGGTCAGCCGCATGGCCGAGACGCTGCCGCCAAAGCCGGAGCCGACGACGACGAAATCAAAAACCTCGTTCAAGTTGGGCATCAGCACCTTCAACGACAGTAAGGATTTAGCGTCCCGGCTGTAATCGGGGCATAATATAACACGAACTGGGATGTTTACCATCTGAAGATGGTCTTTAGACCATTGGAGCGAAAGGGCATGGGCGAAACGCCAAACTGGTTGGACGAGATTGTGCTGGGCGCGGGCTGCTGGCAGTGGGGCGACTCGCTGCTGTGGGGCTACGGCCAGAGTTACTCGGCCTCCGACGTGCGCGCCGCCTTCGACGGCAGCCTTGCCAGTGGGATTTACTTTTTCGATACGGCGGAGGTCTACGGGTATACCCTCCTGCCGCCCCGGTTGGGGCAATCGGAGCGGTTCCTGGGCCGGTTCCTGCGTGAACGCGGGAAAACAGATAAGCCGATTGTCGTGGCGACTAAGTTTGCCCCTCTCCCCTGGCGCTTGACGAAGGGCGCTTTGTTGAAAGCGCTGCGGAACAGCCTGGCTCGCCTGGGCCTGCGGCAGGTGGATTTGTACCAGCTGCATTGGCCGTCCGGCGCGGGGGCGATTGAGACCTGGATGGCGGCGATGGCCGAGGCGGTCGAAGCTGGGCTGACCCGCGCGGTCGGCGTATCGAATTACAATGCCGAACAGACCCGGCGGGCGTACGAGGCTCTAGGCCGGCGCGGCGTGAGGCTGGCCTCCAATCAGGTACCCTACAGCCTGCTCGACCGCCGGATCGAAAAGAGCGGACTGCTCGCGCTGTGCAAAGAATTGGGCGTGCGGGTCATCGCCTACAGCCCGATTGAAAAGGGCGTTTTGAGCGGCAAATACTCGCCCGACCATCTCCCGCCCGGGGTGCGTCAGCGCCTGTATAACCGCGCGTACATGGAGCGGGTACAACCCCTGATCCTGCTACTGAGGAATATGGGGCGCGCATATGGCGGGAAAACGCCCGCGCAGGTCGCGCTCAACTGGGCCATTTGCAAAGGCACGCTCCCCATCCCCGGCGCGAAGAACGCCCAGCAGGCGCAGGAGAACGCCGGCGCGCTCGGTTGGCGATTGAGACCGAGCGAAGTCGCCGCGCTGGATGCGGCGAGTGAGGAGGTGATGAAGTAAGAAGTAAAACGTAATGAGTAAAAATTAGTCTTAGTCTATCACGAAAGCGCCCTGAGTCTGTCGAAGGGCGCGGGCCAGGCTGGGAGTATAATCATAGTCATAGGTTTGTAGGATACGGAGGCCCAATGGGACGGACGATAACGCTCGAATTGCCCGACACAATTTACCTGCCCGCAAAACGCATGGCCGAGGTTGTCCACCGGCCGCTGGCCGACGTTCTGGTTGGAGCACTGCAGGCTTCGTTGCCCCCATTGGAAGGTCTATCCCCAGCGTTGACCGCCGAATTGGGCGCCCTGGAGAAACTGGATGATGACTCTCTCTGGAAGGTCATGATAAGCCAGGTGCCGCTTGAGCAACAGCGGAAACTGACGCGCCTGCTCCGCAAAAATAAAGCCGGAAAATTGACCAGGACAGACCAGGCGAACTTAGCGGCGTTGCAAGAGGAGGCCGACCGCCTGATGCTTCGTAAAGCTCGCGCGGCAGTGCTGCTACGGTTCCGGGGACGGCGCTTGCCGACATTGGCGGAACTTCGCAAACTATCGCAAGTCAAATGAAGAAAGCGCGCCTCTCGGCCAGTCTGCGCTCACGGATTCGAGAGCAAGCCCAGTATCGCTGTGGCTATTGCCTCCGTAGTGAAGAGCTGGCCGGGGAGCGGATGACATTTGAGCATCTACGCCCTGAAAGCCGAGGCGGGTTAGCAGTTGAGGAAAACCTGTGGCTGGCGTGCCGCCGGTGCAATGAGTACAAGGACGCACAGACGCATGCGCGTGACCCTGAGACTGGCAAGCGCGTCCGGCTATTTAACCCACGCACACAGTCGTGGGCTGAACATTTTGCCTGGGATGAGACAGGCACACGTATTCAGGGACTAACGCCACAGGGCCGGGCCATTGTCGCTGCACTACGGCTGAACAATCCCGAGATAGTCGTCGCGCGTCGCTTGTGGGTAACAGCCGGATGGTGGCCGCCAGAGGAATAAAGGCTGGTAAACAGCCCATGGCACTCAACGCAGCGTGTGAGAAAGCGACCCTCACTCATACCTC
>DAOTXG010000435.1:0-8496 GCA_034435515.1 Anaerolineales bacterium | reverse complement strand
ACGGGCGGGCCGGGCCTTCGCCGGCGTCGCGTTTCTGCCTCTGGCGCTGATCGCTTTTCAGCAGGCCCGGCTCGACGTCGTCGGCCAGAACCTGCTCGCGGCGGGCGTCTCCGGGCACGAGCGCGCCGTTGACGTGCGGCAAGCCATGGACTCCGCCCGGCGGCTCATGGCCGAGCGCCCGGCGTGCCAGTTCGTCGTGATGGGCGAGGAGTTGGTGTGGGAAACGTCCCGCTTTGGCCTGATGCGCGAAACCCTCGGCGCGGACCGCGTGCGCTTTGCCGAATCCGGGAGCGTCCGTCTCTTCCCTTCGCCCTGCGCCGTATATTTTCTGGTGGTTCAGGACTTCGAGGCGCAAGCCTGGTTAAGAGCCGTGGCCCGCCCTCTGACCGATTACACGATCCATACCCCTGAGGAGACGTGGACGTTTTACGATCTGCCCCCGGCTGACCGTGAGGTGGCTGTCGCGCGACTGGAATCGAATGCCGGGCGGGGAGTGTGGGCGAACGGTCTGCGCCTGACCAGTTTCGAATTCCGGGACGAGGCGGCGACGACCGGCGAAAGCCAATTGGCGCTGACTTACACGTGGGAGGTGGGAGAGGATCTGGCTCAAGACCTTCGGTCTCAGCCGGAAGCATTGCGCTTTGGAAATTATCTGTTGTCCGAAAGCAACGCGCTCGTCAGCCAAACCGACGACATCGGACTGGACAGCCGGGAATGGCGGAGGGGCGACGTGTTCCAGATCATCTGGCATCTACCTCTTCCAGACGACCTGCCGCCCGGCGATTACTCACTGGCAACCGCGCTCTACTCTCTGCCAGAGGTCCGGCGCGTGCCCCTCGCCGATGGCGCAGGCGATCTCTTATTTCTCGACAAGTTTTCCTGGTCAGACCCTAAGGGTCTTGGAGACCCTTAGGGTCTAAAGCCGTTTTCGCTCGCACTTCGCCGAATTCGTGCGGGAACCTGGCGGTCACCCCGGCGTAAAACTTCCGGATGATCTCGAAATCGGCCTCGATGTCGCCGGAGGGGACGACGACTGGGCCAATCCCGCCCACCTTGCGCGCATAGTCCAGAAAGGCCAGCACGATGGGGACCTGAGCCTGGCAGGCGATGTAGTAAAAGCCGGTCTTCCAGTAGGCGGTTTTCTTGCGCGTGCCTTCCGGCGTGATGGCCAGCATAAAGCGGTCACGCGCGCGCAGAAAATCGGCCATCTGCTCGACGAGGTTGTGAGCTGCGCGCCGATTGATAGGGATGCCCCCAAGCCAGCGGATGAGGGCGCCGAGCACCGGCCAGCGCACGGCCGAGTCTTTGACCATGTAGCCGTAGGGCCAGCCGTTGAGCAGGCCGAGCGCGTAGGCGCAGATCAGGCCAATGGGCACGTCCCAGTTGGACGTGTGCGGCGCGACGATGATGACGAACTTCGGCGCGTCGGGGAGCGCGCCTTCGATCTTCCAGCCGATGAGCCGGAGGAGGACCCGGGCGATCCGGGGTATGAGCGCGTTGATGTTCTGAGCAGCAGTGAGGGGCAGACTGGTCTGGATCATAGGTCTCTGGCCTCCGGCCCGAAGTGAGAAGAAATCTCCATTCAGGTTAAACCCCTCGCTTCGCCGGAAGTGGCGCAAGTATATCCCATCTGCTGGATTTCTTCAGTCAGGGATTCAGGGCAGACATAACTCTAACCAGGACAAACAAAAAGCCCCGGCGGAAGCCAGGGCAAAACGCGCTGAGTCGTCCTATTGGAAGGCCGGGTCAAGTGGAAGCAACCAGGGTGTATTCGGTGAACTCGACTGGCGCGAGGCATTCGGGGTAGAGCACGGCAGTGAAACGGTTCACGCCCTCAGAATTGGCGTGCTGCTCGCGCGCGGCCTGGTCCTCGAAGATGAAGAAGTGCATGAAGCTGGCCGGGTCGTCTTTCTCCTGCAGTGAGGTATAGCGCAGTGTCCCCGGCTCGTTGGCCTTGACGTGCGCGATGAATTCGCGGATGGCCTGCTCGCACTTCTCGCGCGACTCGGGTTTGACTTTGAAGCGGGCGGTCATGAAGACGGGCATGGTTTTTCTCCTTTGTCACAAGACAAGACCGGACAGGTCTGCTTCGCGAAGACCTGTCCGGTCTAGACCAGAACACAGCGGCGGGGCCGAACCACGCGGTGGCGACGACGAGCCATAGCAAAAATCAGCGTACGCTTTGTGTCAACGTCATCAGCGTTCTCTCCACCTGGGCTGAGTAGTTACACCGCGCCCGGCGTTACGCCGGCCCTGGCATCAGGCCGAGTTGCTGCAGGACGCCCATAAAGTCCATCTCGCCCCAATGCTCCGCAATCTTGCCATTGGCGAGGCGGTAAATGCTCATCCCGGTCACTGAATAGGATTTACCATTCGGAGGCGCGCCGTTCATGGGGCTGCCGGTGAATGTGGCACTGATCCGCCACCGTTCGACGACTTTGTCGCCTTCGGCGATCAGGTCAAGCGTTTCGGTGCGCATGTCGGGGAAGGAAGCCAGCACCCCCAGATGGGCCATCTTCGCTCCCTCGATGCCCTGCGGCAGGCCGGGCGTGAGGCTGTGCGAGACCAGGTCGGCGGCGACGACCTCGCCCAACTGATCCAGTTTATTGGCGTTGTGAATTTCTCGATAGCGGCGGACGATGTCTTTGTTCTTGTCAGTGGACATGAGATTCTCTCCTTTGCTCTTGAATCACGAGTGCTGGCAGACGGTAAACCGGGCGAAGTGGGCGACGCTCTGCCAGCGTGGAGGCGCGCCGACCACCAGGACGAAAGATCAATGCGCGTGGCGACCAGACATTGCCTGTGGATCGGGGCCGGGGTCGCGCCCCTCGGCGGCCTCAAGCAAGCGGGGCAGGAAATGATCCCAGCCCTGGGCGTGAATGTCGTGCAGGGCAGGGGGCAAACCCGAATGCCGCAGGCGCAGGATCGTCCCGCCGCCATCTGGGGTCAGCGTAATCTCGACGGTGCTGGCGCCCGGCGGGAGGGGAGCGCCGTCGCCTTCCCAGCCCCATGTGAACACGATGCGGGTGTAAGGGACGACTTCGAGGAACTCGCCTCGCACGACGTCACGCCCGTTGATGTCCACGCGATAGAGGCCTCCGGGTCGGGGATCGAGGTCGGCGTGGAGGCCCTTCCAGCGCGCCATCTTCGCCGGGTCGGTGAAGAACGTGAACACGGTTTCGGGCCGCGCGGCGATGCGGATCTCCCGCTCCAGCACGTCGGCGTTAGTTGTCGCCACTGATTTTTGACCTCCGTTCTGCCGCTTCTGCGGCCTTTTTGAGCGATTGCAGGCCCTCGTCCCAGAAGGCTTCGAGGAAATTTCTCACCTCGGCCAGGCCCTCGGGCCGGGCGCGGTAGAGCCGCCGGGTCCCCTCTTTCCGCATAGTCACAAGGCCCGCTTCCAGAAGCACTTTCAGGTGCTGGGAGATAGCCGGGCCGCTCACCTCAAAGCGGGCGGCGATTTCTCCCGAGGAAAGTTCGGCCTCTTGAATCAGTTGCAATATCTCGCGGCGGCGGGGTTCCGCAATCGCGCGGAGTACAGCATCCACCAAATGCTCCATTAGAACATAATTTCTGATTTTATTTTAGTACATACTTTTGAAAGTGTCAACTTAAATTTTTGTACCCCCCTATATCCCCTCATCGCCGCGCACAAGACGCTGAAAATTCTTGGGCATCTTGCGCGGCGATAGGGGGACAAGGGGGGCGGCGGACTGTCACAGGCGGCTCAACATAGTGTGCACGCAAAGTTTGTCAGCAGTTGCACTGCTGACAGCGGTCTACCTGCAGTGCAACTACGGCAGAAGAGAGTTGCCGGACAACGTTTGCGTGCCCACTCAAAATAGTCGGGTTTGCTGTCCACCCTGCGTGGGGAGTTTCTCTCCGGCGGCGAACTTGTGCGCCCAGCGCGTCGGCTCGGGGAGGCGGTAGCCGGCGCAGCAGTTCACCACAAATTCAACCGCGTGCGGCAGGTCGATCAGGTGGCCGGGCGAGATGTAGAGCGGGTTGCCATTGTCGCGCGTCCTCAGCACTGCGCCGATGACGCGATTCCGGTCGCGCTCGTCGTGAAGTTCCACCCGGTCGCCGCGCTTCGGGCCGGGTTCGGCGTGTCGACCGTAGAGCCGCGATTTGGCGACGCCGATGCTCGGCCTTTCGAGCCACAGCCCCATCTGAGAGGCGATGCCGATGCCGCGCGGATGGGCGATGCCCTGCCCATCGAACATGAGCAGGTCGGGTTGGGTCTGCAATTTCTCCCAGGCGGCGAGGACCGCCGGACCTTCGCGAAAGGCGAGGAGTCCGGGAATGTACGGAAAGACAAGCGGGGCGTCGGCGGTCACGCCTTCGAGCGGGGCCAAATCGGGGTAACGCAGGACCACAATCGCCGCGTGGGCCTGGTCGTCCTTCAGGCTCATATCCACCCCGCCGATGATTTTCACCTCGCGCCCATCCCACGCAAGCACCAACCGTTCGCGCAAGGCGGATTGGACTCGGGCGGCTTCTTCAGGGGAGAGGTTCCAGGGGTGGAGATCAGTCACATAAAGAACCTAACATAGGAGCGCAATCCAGTCAATTAGCACCGATCGGAGGGCGACTCAAAATGCGAAGACCCAATCATTGCCTTTCTATACTGCACGCGGTCACAATCTGAGCTTTTGCAGACCGACCGCTCGCGGCGGATTTGCAATCCGCCGCCGCTGGATTACAAATCCAGCGGGAGCGGAAAAAGCGCAATTTATGCCCGCACGCAGTATACCAAATCATACGTTTGGAGCGATGGATTTTAGTATTTTGGTCATTGACATCCGCATAGGTTGTGCATATACTTGCATATACTATGCGAACAAATTTTCCAATCGCCTCTGTTGGCGGGCTTTCAACTGTAGAGGTAGCACATTTAGCTGGTGTGCACAAAGACACTCTACTTCGCTGGCTACGGGCGGGCCTGGTTCCTGAGCCGAGCCGTGACCGTCGTGGGTGGCGCGTATTCTCGAAAAAAGAAGCGAAAGCGGTGACGCGGTTTGCTAAACAAGAAACTCGCCCGCCGCTTCGCGCTGTGCGTGAGGCAGCGGCGTCCTATAGTCACGAAGCCGTCGCCAAACTCCGGGAAATTGACTGGGATTTTGCAAGCGCAGTGACCGACTACTTAACACATGGCCTCCACCCTTATCCGGCCAAATTTATCCCGCAAATTCCCAATGCCTTGATCCAAGAACTGTCATCGGTGGGCGACACAGTCTTAGATATTTTCTGTGGAAGCGGCACAACGCTGGCCGAGGCCTTGCTCCTAAAGCGCAAGGCCATCGGCATAGACGCGAATCCACTGGCTTGCTTGATTTCGAGGGCTAAAACACTGAGGCTCTCGGAGCAGGATGAGACAGCCCTGCGCGCGCTTGAAATGAAACTGGACGCGACGCTCGCGCCAATGGCCTCTGGGCAAATGCCCCTGCCGCTCTTTGGCGCTCCGACCCTCATCGAGCGGCCCGCAAGTTCGCAGATTGACTTCTGGTTTGAGAGTTTCGTGATTGAGGAACTCGCGCTGCTAAAATCGCTGTGCCGGTCTTTGCCAACCGAACCATCTCGAACTCTGGCGCTGACGGTTCTATCCTCCATCATCGTCACGGTATCGCGACAAGATTCCGACACACGCTACGTGCGCCGCGCGAAAAACATTGCCTCCGGCGACGCCGTTCGCCGTTTTAAACGCGCTTTGGGAATAGCCATTCAAAACGCGCTCAAGTTTAGCGACGCGACCGAGCCGCGTTTCACCTGCGCCGTCTATCAGTCGGACATACTGGAAGCCCCGCATTTCGCGCCAGCGGATCTGATGGTCTGCTCGCCGCCCTACCCGAACGCGTTTAGCTATCATCTCTATCATATGACGCGAATGCTCTGGTTGGATATGGATCAGCCGACTTTCAAACGAGTAGAAATCGGCAGTCACCGCAAATATAGTCGCAAAGGGGCCGGAGCAGCCACCGTGGAGACTTTTCGCAACGAGTTAACCCGCATTTTACGTTGGCTCAAAGGCGCACTCAAACCGGGCAAATTCGCTTGTTTTGTCATCGGCGATTCAATTCTTCAGGGCCGCGTAATCAACAATGAAAAACTTCTCGTTGAAACGGCGCGGCGAGAAGGATACCGCTGGGAAGGTTCAATCCAGCGTCGCCTGCAAGCCTCAAAAAAATCTTTCAATCCGGCCATTGGCAAAATAAAGCACGAGCATATTGTCCTCCTGCAGAATGAGTGAGGCGACAATGGCAGACTATGAACTGCTTTGCCGGATGAAAGCTTATATCCAGCCGTTTGAGCGTGAACTGGCTCTGCGTGAACTGGCGCAACTCGCCCGGACTCACCCCATCGCTTTACCGGATTTATTGTCAGAGCCGTATTTGTATAAGGTGACGACCTCTGTCTCGCCTGACCGCCTGATCAAATCGCTGGTCTATTGGGAGAGTGTCGCCGAGCAGGGTGTTGACTTGACTGTACAAGTCAAACGTGAGGCGACGGTTAGTCTGGCCCGTAATGGCGTCACGCCCGCCCAACTCGCTGAGCGCCTGCCTTTCTCGGCTGACGTGCCTCTGCCTAATCGGCGCAGTCTACGTTACGGCCCGCACGGGTTACACGAGTATCGCGGAAAGTTCTTTCCACAACTGGCGCGTTCCCTGATGAATATTGCTGGGTTAAAACCCGGCGCGTTAGTGTTCGACCCGATGAGCGGGAGCGGCACTACTGCGATTGAAGCCATCTTGTCTGGGCATCGTGCGCGCGGGCTGGATATGAATCCGCTCTCCGTATTTATGGGGCGCGCGAAGTGTGAAATTCTCACGGTTCGGCCAGACGAACTGGCGATGGCTTACGAGGCCTTGCGCGACAAGCTGGACAAAAAGCCGCGCCCTAGGAACCACCGACCCTGGCTAGATTCACTGCCCGGACACGACGCCGCCTATCTGCGAGGCTGGTTTGCGCCGCAAGTCCTGGATACGCTGGACAGGCTGGTGTGGAAGATTCAAGCCTGCGCCTCCGGCCCCATCCGAAATTTCTTTCTCCTCGTGTTGAGCAACATCTTGCGGGGAGTGTCCTGGCAAAAAGGCGCGGATTTGCGAGTGCGCAAAGAAATCCGGCCGGTTGCGGAAATCGATCCGCTGGGCGATTTTCTAGCAGAGTTGGAACAGTCGGTTAAAATCATGCTGGCTTTTCTTTATAACGAGGGGCCAGTCGAAAAATTGGACCTGAAAATCTTGGAGGGCGATGCCCGCCGAGCCAGCGCAGTTTTCCCCCAGGCGGCAGGCAAAACAGATGTGGTGATTACCTCGCCCCCCTACGCCACAGCGCTACCTTACCTGGATACCGATCGTTTGAGTCTATGTTATCTGGGGCTGCTGTCTCGCGGGGCTCACCGCAACCGTGATCAGATGATGATTGGCAACCGCGAAGTCACAGAGGCTCAACGCCAAAGGTACTGGCAGTTGTACCAACAACAGAAAGCACAACTCCCGGGGGATATTCAAAACGTGATAGAAAAAGTAGATGAGCTCAACCGAGAAGCGGATGTCGGGTTTCGCCGCCGCAATCTCCCTGCGTTACTGGCTAGATACTTTTTGGATATGCGCGAGGTCTTTGGGGAAATCAAGAATATGCTGCGCGCCAACGCGCCCGCCTTCATCGTCATCGGCAACAACCACACTTTTGCGGGGGGACAACGGGTTGACATTGAAACTGATCGCTTATTGGGGTTGCTCGGCGAGGCGGCGGGCTTGCGATTGGAAGACAGCCTGGCAATGGATATGCTGGTTTCGCGCGATATTTTTAAGAAGAATGCCGGGACGGCGGAAACGATCCTGTTTCTCCGGCGGCCCAAGTGAGGCTATAAATACCCCCACCGCTTTCGAGAGTGGGGGACCCGATGCAGGCATTCGGCCAGGAATGCGGCGTAATCCGGGTGAGCGACCGAAAGCACTGACGCCTCGTACTCATACCTTTGGCCTTCCAGCCACGACCCGCTTGGCATCTGTTGGATGACCAGCAGGTCGTCCGGTTTTGCTCCCTCCACCAGTAAGCCGCAATTCAAGCGAAACTCGTGTTTGATGTCGTAATAGTAAAGGCGCACGTCCGCCGCCCATTGAGCCGGATTGTTAACTGGCCGCGCCAGAATGTTGACGCGCCGTTCCCGGTAGCGCCCCACGGTTTTCGACCGTCCCAACTGAAACTTGTCAGGCCAGCCCCAAAAATCCGGGTTGAGGTCGCGCGCAGCCAGGGGAATATACACGTCCCGTGAAAATCCGGCTTGTTGCTGCGTGTCGCGGCGGCCCAAAACCATGATAAACACCTCCCACGGCTGAAAGGCTGAAATGATTTGCCGCGTGACTTCGGCGCCAGTAGCCGGATTAGTCAGTTTCAGGAAGATAGCCTGCAATTGCTGATAAACCTCCCGGTCGGCCAAAACGCTGAGGTCCAGTTCAAGACCTGCATTAATCTCGTAGTTGGTGAACAGACCAC
>DAOTXG010000434.1:0-30562 GCA_034435515.1 Anaerolineales bacterium | reverse complement strand
ACGCGCTGGAGCGCATTCAGGCCGTCATGTCCCGCCTGCAGTTACGCCTGTATCAATACGAGGGCAGCGTCCGACAGTTCATCGTGGACGACAAAGGCGCCGTGCTCATCGCCGCGCTCGGCCTGCCGCCGCTGTCTCACGAGGACGACGCGGCGCGCGGCGTGCTGGCAGCGGTAGCCATGCACGCCGCGCTGCGCGAATTGGGACTGCGCGGCGCGGTCGGCGTGACGACCGGGCAGGCGTTTTGCGGTGAGGTAGGGAGCATACGCCGCCGCGAATATGCGCTGGTCGGCGGGGTGGTCATCCTGGCCGCCCGGCTGATGCAGGCTGCCGCACAGCAGGGGCTGGACGAGGCCTCGCCGGTTTTATGCGATGCGGCGACGTATCGTGCCGCCCGCGCCCAACTGGCTTTTGAAGAACTCCTGCCAATCAAAGTCAAAGGCAGAGACGAAGAGGTGACCGTCTACCGGCCCGTCCTCGCGAAGCGTGCGCCTGCCCCCCAGCCTGCTGCAGGCGCGGGACGGTTTCAGACCCTAAGGGTCTCGGAGCCCCTTAGGGTCTTCGTCGGTCGCGAGGCGGAGCGGGCGAGCCTGGAAGAGGAATTGGAGAGGCTGCAATTGAGCGGCGCAGGCGGCACGGTCATCATCGAAGGCGAGCCGGGCATCGGCAAATCGCGCCTGGCCGACCACCTGCGCCGCGCCGCCCAGGCCCGGCGGCTGACTGTGCTGGCCGGCGCCGGCGATGCGATTGAGCAATCCACGCCCTACCACGCCTGGCGCGGCGTTTTCGCTCAGCTCTTTGACCTGAACGTGATGAGCGAGCCGGAAGCGCGGCGGCAGCACATCATAGACCTCCTGCAAGAATCGGAGCCGGGGTTGGCGCGCCTCGCGCCGCTGCTCAACGCCGTCCTGCCGCTGGACTTCATCGACAACGAACTGACCGTGCACATGACCGGGCAGATCCGCGCCGACAACATGCGCGACCTGCTCCTGCAATTGCTGCAGAACGCGGCCGCCCGCTCGCCCAAAATCATCGTCCTGGAAGACGCCCAGTGGCTAGACTCCACCTCGTGGTCGCTGGCGTTGGCGCTGCGCCAGCGCACCCGCGCCGGCCCGCTGCTGCTCGTCGTCGTCACCCGCCCCCTCCCCGACCCGGTCCCGGCCGAATACCGGGAACTGCTCAACTTCCGCGGGGCCCGGCACATCCAGCTGGATCATTTGACCCCCGAGGAAACGGTGGCTCTTGCCTGCGACTGCCTGGGCGTGACCAGCCTGCCGGAGGCAGTGAAAGCCCTGCTGCAAGAAAAAGGCGAGGGGCATCCGTCCTTCACCGAGGAACTCGTCTACACGCTGCGCGACACTGGTGTCATCACCCTGGCGAATGGAGAATGCCAGCTGATGTCTGGCGCGGGCGATCTGCGGACGATGCGCGAACGCGTCCCCGATACCATCCAGGGCATGATCACCAGCCGCATTGATCGCCTGCCGCTCGCGCCACAGTTTGCCTTGAAGGTCGCCAGCATCATCGGCCGGACGTTCGCCCTGCGCACCCTGCGCGACATCCACCCCATCGAGGCCGACCGCCCTGGCCTCCCCGACTACCTGGCCACACTCGAACGGCTGGGCCTCATCCACGCTGAGACCCCAGAACCGTTCGTAGTGACGCACGATAGCGCCTCCCAGCCGAGCGATGCGACGTACACCTTCAACCACACGATCACACGCGAAGTAGCCTACAACTTGATGCTGTTCTCCCAACGCCAGAAACTGCACCGCGCCGTGGCCGAGTGGCACGAAACGGCGCATAGCGCAGACCTATCGCCGTTCTATCAGTTGCTGGCCCATCATTGGAGCAAAACCGACGACGCCTCGAAGGCCATTTTCTATCTCGAACGCTCGGGCGAGCAGGCGCTCCGCGCTGGCGCTTATCGTGAGGCGATTAACTTTTTAGGCCAGGCGCTGCAGCTGGCCGAAGCCTCCCAAAGGGACTGGCCTAAAGGCCGTTCGCGACCTGAAGGCCGTTCGCGATGGGAGCGCGGAGCGGCGCTGGGCGAGAGAGCCGAACGCCCCCCAGGCTCGGAATCCCAAAGGGATGCTTCGCGAGAAATGCTGTGGCTGCGGCAGGCCGCCTGGGAACGGCAAATGGGCGAGGCGCATTACGGCCTGGGCCAACTGGCCGAGAGCCGTCTCGCTCTCCAGCAGGCGCTCGCCCGGCTTGGCTACCCTCTTCCCGCCAAATCACAGCTCTTGGCCTTCGGTCTGGCAGTGGAGGCGGCGCGGCAGGCAATACATTTTGTCCGGCGTGGCCGCGGCACGCTGCGCGCCAGGCCGCGCGTGATCGAGGCCGCGCGAGCCTATTTGCAGTTGTCGCTCATCGCCGCCTTTTACGCCGAGGGGGCGCTGGCGTTCTTCACCGGCCTGCGCGCGCTCAACCTCGCCGAGCGCGGCGGCCCCACGCCCGAACTGGCGCGCGCCTGCGCCTACATGAGCGCCGCTGCTACAGTGCTCACACTCCACAGGTTGGCGCGGGCCTACCGCCGCCGCGCCCAGGCCATCGCGCGTGACCTGAACGACTTGCCCACCCTGACCTACGTCGAGTTGTTGAGCAATCAGTACACGATCAGCTTCGGACAGTGGGACAAGGCGCGCGAGCGCTACGAGCGAGCGTTAGCCACCTGTGAGGCGGTCGGCGACCACAGCCACGGCGGACTGGCGCTCATCAGCCTCGCCCTTATCTTTCATTTCGAGGGGCATTTTGAGCGCAGCGCCGAGTTGGCGGTCGAGCTTTACGGCTCGGCGCTCGACCGGGATCATACTCAGCACAAGGCCTGGGGACTGCTGGGTCAGGGCATGAGTTTGCTGCGCCTGGGAAGAATTGAGCCGGCGCTCAACCGCCTCGAGCAGGCCCTGCCCCTCGCCGCGGCAGTTTCCGACAGCCTGACGCAGATGGGCATCCACGGACTGCGCGCCAGCGCCTACCTGCGCCAGGGCAATCATCAGGTGGCCGGGGAGGCCGCCGACGAAGCGGCCCGCATTATCCGCTCTCTGCCAACGGCCTCGGTCTACTCGGCCTTTGACGCCTACGCCGGCGTAGCCGAGGTCTATCTCGCCCAGTGGGAAGCGTTTGTAGTGACGCACGAGAGTGCGTCAGCGTGGCAGCGGCGCGCGGCGCGCAGCCTACACTCAAACGCCCGCTGGGCCTGCCAGGCTTTCCAGCGCTTTGCCCGCGCCCACCCGTTTGGCCAACCGAGGGCGTGGCTGTTTCAAGGGTTGTATCACTGGCTGGCAGGTCAACCGTCACAAGCGCAGCAGGCATGGCGCAAGAGCCTGACCCTGGCCCGGCAATTGGCCATGCCCTACGAAGAAGGCCTGGCGCAATACGAAATCGGCCGACATGCCGAGGGCGAAGAACGCCGCCTGCGCCTGACGCGCGCGATGGAGATTTTCAAGCAGCTGGGCGCGGCTTACGATTTGGAACGCGCGAGACTGGAAGACGAGAAACCAGGTTTCTCCCAGAAACAATGAAACACGAAAACGCTCTCAAACCACGCTCGACGGCGACTTTCAGCGCTTGGGCCTTGCGCACCAGGCCGCGCCGGTAAGTTTGGTTGATTGGGCCCGATTATACACTTGCCCGGCGCGGGCTTTGAACCACTGAAGCCATTGAGCAGGCTGAGCGCGCTGACTCAGTGGCCTCATAGTACTCAGTACTTTATACTCCCCGCGGGTATCAACTGCGCTTGTTGTTCGCCCCGCAGTTGCACTGCGGGGCGGCGGCAGTGCAATCGCGAAGCATCCCTTTGGGACTGCCGCCCGATCAATAGCACACTCCAAAAGCGCAACTTGTGCCCGCGCGCAGTATAGTGATTCTAACGCCCCCCGGCTCACATTTCTTTGGCCGCCTCTGGACATGGCTGTTTCAGGGCCTATACCACTGGTCGTCAGATCAACACTCACGAGTGCAGTGGGCATGGCGCAAGAGCCTGACCTTAGCTCGGCAAATAGCGACACCTTACGAAGAGGGCCTAGCGCAAGATGAAAATATAGCAGTCGCGCCACTCCCCCCCAGCCTGGGCAAAGGCGGACGGATTCATGGCAAGTGCAACTCCTTATATTTGTGTGTGCTACTCTCGGGGATATTTGAGCAGGGGATAACAGACAGGGGTGAGCCGCTTACCCAGGAGATGAGATCAGAGTCCAAAGACCAGACCAAAGCTCGCCGAAGCCGACGAGGCAGGCAAGTTGGCACCATCCTGCTGTTATGTTGGACGGTTCACATGCATCTCGCATAATCTACTTACTCAATTCACGTTTCAACTCAGCAGCCAAGCTTGATAGCGTAGCATCATATCCTATCTTCAGGCCGGCTTCGCAGGTCTCCAGGGCTTGTTTTGGCCTGCCTAATTCACTGAGAATCCGAGCCTTAGTCTCCCAAAAGCGTAACGCGCCCTTTGCCTGCTCTGGTTGACTCGAGAATGCATCCTCGATCACCTGAAGTGCTTCAAGTAGCATTGATCGAGCTGCGTTGTGGTGACCTGCCTTGCGCTTCAATTTCAATTGTGCAGCGCTTCTCAAAAGAACATTGGCCAGTCCATGCTTGGCTCGCACATCTAACGCATTGAGTAATACAGCTTCGCGGAATAGGCGAGCAGCCTCCTCGTACTGGCCAACTTGGGTCTCCAGACTTGCCCAGAATCGGTAATTCTCTCCGTTTGTACGGTCAAATTCGACCGCCTGCCGATATCGCTCTCGTGCGGGTGAGATGTGGTTTTCGCGTCGTTCAATGTAAGCCCATTTTTGCTGAACATATGAGAGTCTCGGCGCGAGTGTTTCTGCTTCCCTCAGGAAATCGATGGCTTGTTTGTAGTGCCTACTGCTGTATTCCGTCTCAGCCTGGATGGCTAAACTGACAGCAAGACGCTCAAGTTCTGTGCGGGCTTTTGCCTCTTTGATTGCGTCTGGACTGATGTCGTTGATTTGTACTTGCTGTTTCCTTAAGCGATAAATAGCCAGCCTCTGTTTGGCGGCCTGATAGAACTCATTTACTTCTTTTGCTTGCTTCTCGACAAACAGCTTAGTAAGCGGGAGCATGGAATAGGTCTGTGCTTCCCGTACATCGTCGAAAGTTTCATCGACAAGAGATAAGCGTACAAGGGGCTCGATGTGTCGGCTTGCCTGTCCATATAGTTCGTGTGCAACCATAATAATCTCTTCTAAAGTCGCAGGTCCCTCGAAGAGTGAAATTGCAATCAACAGCTTTCGAGACTCGAGCGCAAGATCCTTATACGTCTCTTCAAAGCAGAACTCCAGAATTGGAGCACTTTGATTATGCATCAATCTGTCTATGACAACATCCAGATTAACCCCAAGTGCAGTTTGGCCAACTACTAGCTTCAATGCCAAGGGAATACCCCCGGTCAACTCCACAATTTCCTTTAGTTTTGACCGCGGAGCCGACTTAATCACAGAACTCCCTTGGTGTTGAGCTGCCTCCTGGAGCATCTGGATAGCTTTTTCCGTTTCCATGCCTTTTAGGAGAATAGTCAGTCCTCCCTTGCGGGCAGTGCGCTGACGGCTGGTGACTATCGCTTTACTTGGGGGAGGAAGTTGATCTACAACAAATCTCTCAACGGCCTCATCTGCGACAGTCTCTAAGTTGTCAATGATGAGTAGGCAGGGAAAAGTACTGAGGATTTCCTTTACGGCCTTCAGCTTGCTTTCATGATCGGTTACTGCGTCAGTCCGTAAGCCTGTGACCGAGAGCACGATGTCTAGCAGTTCGTCAAGGTTTTGAAACCCTGGAGTGACTGTCTCGATGTGATCGTCATATTCCAGTACAGTCTCCTTTGCGCTCATCCAGATTATGAATTGCCATTTCGTTTGACCAGTCTGGAACGCGCGTCCTACAAGGTCTAGCGCTACCTTTTGGGCCAAGGCAGTTTTGCCAACACCACCAATTCCCTCTATCGAAATCACCCATGCTCGTTCATGGTCTAGTGTTTCAAACACCTCACGGATTTCCGCCTCTCGTCCCACAAAGTTGAGAAAGTTTGGCCGAGGGAGATTGTGAATGACTGGTGGTTGATAGTCCGGTGGAAACGCCTGAACTGCTGGCGAGATGGGAGCGGTTGGACGTTGTCGCTCCTGCAACAGTCGCCTGACATCGCTTGGGCTTGCTGGCATGCTACGAGCACCTGACCGAACTAACCAAGCGGCTTCTCCAAATGCAGTCTTTGATCTATCTCCGTCTTGATAAGCACCTGTCTTTGCTGTTACGATCGGCACTGAGGCTGGAACTACATAGATGATGCCGAAAAGCCGGTGCTGACCACTAATGTTTATTTCGTGAAAGGCCAAGTACCATTCAATGTGTTCGTGAACATAATTCTGGAGTGTGTTATTTAAATCTGCTGCGTCCATGTAATTTGAGTGTGACAGTCCAATGGGGGTGAAATCTATGTCATGAACACCGAGGACTATGTGCCCACCTCTAGTGTTCGCCATAGCAATGATGTCTTTACAAAGTTCAAGTCGGTCTTTCTTTGAGGTTGGGTCGAAAGTTTCTTTGAAGTCCAGATCATCCGACTCAAACTTGCAGGTCAGCAATTCGCGAAGTTTCGACTCTGACACTTGACCTGCGAACACATCTTTGGTCATCTTTCATCCTCCGATGCATAGAACAGACCTGCCAACTCCATCTTCACCCGTTAACGATTGTTTTGACCTTGGTGCGGCGCGGTTTAGAGTTGCTTACTCACCCCACTCATAAGCGACTTCTTTCTCCGCATGAAGAACCCAGGCAGTAAGGCCAGCTGATGAGACACGGATAACTTTCCCCATACGTTTTGCAACTGTATCAAATGCTGGGTGCTTTAGCATGCGCCGGATAAAAACTGCGACTTCATGCTTTCTCACATCTAGGTGAGCTAACCCATATTTCGCATGGCACAGTGGACGCTTATAAAAATCGGAGTCGAGCGTAAAGAACGTGACGCGCCGTCGTTGAAGCAGAAAGGTGATGATTTCTTCGTCTTTCAACCCTTTATGTCCAACGTCGTGCCCAATCTGACGAATAGGAATTCGCCAATCCAAAAGTAGTTGGCGCTGGCTATCGAGGATATTTTCATCCAGGATATTCACGCGGCGACTCGCTTCAAAACGTACTCAGGCACGGTATATTCTTGTGAATGTTCCAGGAATGCCTGGCTTGCCAAACGGACGGCTTCGGCGATGGCTTCTTGAGTGATGCTACCGCGCCACTCCTGGATAATGGTTTCCCAGGCCGTTCCTTCCGCCACCTGCTCGAGCACATGGGAGACCATGATGCGCGTGCCGCGAAAAGTGGGCTTGCCGTGACAAATGTCCGGGTCAGTAACGATATATCGCCCAATAAACCTAGGGGGTACTCCTTTTGTCTTCCTGCTGACAACTTTAGCGCCCATAGCATATCTCCTTGTAGTGATTATACACCTTTGGCCCTCTGCTGATTCATGCCTGGAATCTGCTGAACGACCTTGCATAGGCCCCGAGAAAAGCCCTGCTCGCCAAACCACAGGGTGGCCAAGCCGCAACCAAACGTAGGATAAGCTACTGGCTTGTCCCGCCTGGGACAATCTGGCAGATTGTCCTACGAATCTGCGCGGATCGCGTGGATGCTGCCGAGCAGTTCTATAGAGTTACTTTCTGCGGTATACTCTGACCCCAGGCGGCTGCGCGCCGCCCGGCAACTGTGACTATGCTTCCCGATTTCCGTGTCCGCCAACGCGACTACCTGCTCGACATCTCCCGCACGCTCACCGAAGCGCTGGACCTGGCGACGGTCCTCGAGCGCATTTTGCAGGCGGCGGCGGACCTGCTGGCCGGCCAGGCGGGGCTGATTGCGCTGCGCGAGGAAGCCGGCCGCTGGCAGCTGCACGCCCACTACGGCATCCCCGAACCGTTCGTCGCCTACTTTGACCCGCTGCTGGCCGACATCCCGGAGCACGGCGACCCGGAGCGTTTCGCCTTGCCCGAGATAAATCGGCGATTGGCGGCGATCACCCAGGCGACCAGCCTCGGCCTGTTGCAGGGGGTCGCCCTGCCCATGATCGTGCGCGACGAAGTGGTGGGCATCATCTACATTTTCCGCGCTTATCCCACGGCGTTCTCTGCTAACGACCGGGCGCTGCTCGCCAGTTTCGCCAACCAGGCCGCGATTGCGGTGCACAACGCGCGGCTTTATCAGCAGACGACGCAAGAGCGGCGACGGCTGGACGCGATCCTGGAAAGCGCCGCCGACGGCGTGCTCATCATGGACGCGGCGCACACCGTCCAACGCTTCAATCGCGCGCTGGCCCGGCTCACCAGCTGGAGCGCCGCCGAGGCCATCGGCCGTTCGCACGACGACGTGATCCACTGGGCGCGGCGCGAGCCGGGGCCGGACCTGGCCGAGGCTGAGGCCGGCGGCTGGCCGCTGGGGGGCCGCGGCGGGCGGGCGCAAGGCCCCGCCCCTACGCTCTACGTCGAGGGCGATTTGCAGCGCAAGGGCGGCGGGTACACTGCGGCGGGCATTACCTACGCGCCGCTCTTCGACCGCGAGGGTCGGCTGGTCAACCTCATCGCCAACGTGCGCGACATCACCCGGTTCCGCGAAGCGGAGGAACTCAAGAGCACTTTCATCTCGATCATCAGCCACGAACTGAAAACGCCGGTCGCGCTCATCAAGGGCTACGCCGAAACCCTCCGGCGCGAGGACGCCCGCTGGGACTCGCGGACGGTGCAAGAGAGCCTGGGGGTCATCGTCGAAGAGGCCGACCGGCTGGCCGAGCTGATCGAGAATTTGCTCGACGCTTCACGCTTGCAGGCCGGCGCGCTCAAGCTGAACCTCGCCGAAGTCCCGCTCGACCAGTTAGCGGCGCGGCTGGTGGAGAAGTTCAAGACCCAATCGGCCCGGCACACCCTGCGCGTGGATTTCTCGCCCGATTTTCCGCCCGTGCCGGGCGACGAAGAGCGGCTGACGCAAGTCTTGAGCAACCTGCTCTCGAACGCCCTCAAGTATTCGCCGGCTGGCGGCCAGGTGATCGTGCGCGGGCGGGTCGAGCCGCAGCAGGTGGTCGTCAGCGTCTCGGACGAAGGGCCGGGCATCGCCGCCGCCGATCTGCCGCGCGTGTTCGACCGCTTCTACCGCGCCGACTCCGAGTTGACCCGGCGGGCCAAAGGCGCGGGGCTGGGCCTGTTCCTGGCGAAGGCCATCGTCGAAGCGCACGCCGGGCGCATCTGGGCCGAGTCCGCGCCGGGAAAAGGGACGACGTTCTCGTTCTCACTGCCGCGATAGCGTATCGCTTATCGCTTATCGCCTGTCGCACACAGCCATTGATTCGTGATATGCGATACGCCATGCGCGATATGCCATAAGCGATACGCCATACGCGATAAGCGATACGCCATACGCCAAGAAAGGTTTATTCATGCCACCGATCAAGATGCAAGTCTCCTGCCCTAACTGCCGTACGCCGCTCATGGCGACCATCGAGCAGCTCTTCGACGTGACGCAGGATCCGGGCGCGAAGAACCGCTTCCTCAGCGGGCGCTTCAATCAGATTAACTGCCCCACCTGCCGCTACCAGGGACAGGTGGCGACCCCCCTCCTCTATCACGACGCGGACAAGGAATTGCTGATGAGCTACGTCCCGATGGAACTCGGCCTGCCCCAAATGGAACAGGAAAAAATCATTGGCAAATTGATGAACGAGGTCATCAACCGGCTCCCGCAGGAGAAGCGCAAGGGTTATCTGCTTAACCCCAAGCCAGCGCTCACTTTGCAAGGGCTGATGGATCGCGTGTTGGAGGGCGAAGGCATCACCCGCGAGATGCTGGAGGCGCAGAAGACGAAGGCCCAGCTCATCCAGCAGTTGTTGACCACGCCCGAAGACCAGCTGCCGGCGCTGGTCAAGGAGAAAGACGCCGAGTTGGATCAGACCTTCTTCCAGCTGCTCACCGCCTCGGCGGAGGCGCAGGCGGCGGGGGGCAGCCCGAACGGCGCGCAGCGCCTGCTGAATCTGCGCCAGAAACTGCTGGAGCTCTCGTCCTTCGGCGCGCAGGCCCGGCAGCGCCAGCAGTCGTTCGAGGCCGCCGTCCGCGAGCTGCAAGCCCTCGGCGACAAGCTCACCCAGGACAAACTGCTCGAACTGATCCTCAAGGCGAACGACGACGACAAGGTGGCGGCCTACGTCTCCTTTGCGCGCCCCGCGCTCGACTACGCTTTCTTCGAAGCCCTGACCCGGCGCCTGGACAAGGCGCAGGGCGCGGAAAAAGAGCGCCTCGCCAAACTGCGCGAATTTCTCCTGCAAATGACGCAGGAAATTGACGCCGTGACCCGGGCGCAAATGGAGGAGGCCGCCGGCCTCCTCCGCGCGCTGCTCGACGCGCCGGACCTCTACCAGGCCCTGCGCGAAAACGCCGAACGGCTTGACGAAACCTTCATGGCCGTGCTGAACATGAATATGGAGGCGGCCCAGCAGTCCGGGCGGCCCGACCTGCTCCAGCGCCTCAGCCTGATCAGCGACGGCGTCATGCGCCTGATGCAGGAATCCGCGCCGCCCGAGATCCGCTTCATCAACGAACTGCTGCAAATCCCTTCCGACGAGCAGGCCGAGGCCGAACTCAAGCGCCGCGCCGCGGAGATCAACCAGGCGCTGATTGACGCCATGAATTACATCACCCAAAGCCTGCGCCAGAACGGCCAGCCGCAGCTCGCCGAGCGGCTGGAGAAACTGCAGACGATCGCCATCGGCGAATTGATGGCGGCGAACTGGCGAAAGTAGAACGTAAAGCGTAATGCGTAAAACGTAAATTGCGTTTTACGCATTACGTTTTACGCCTCAAATATCTAAAGTCACCATGGATTTCAAAATCATCCACGAAAAACTCGATCAGGCCGCCGCCCTGCTCGCCGAGCAGAACCTCGACGTATGGCTGACCTTTGTGCGCGAGACGGTGCTGACCCCCGATCCGTGCCTCGACCTCGTGGCCGGGCTGGACCTGACCTGGCACTCGGCCTTTATCGTCAGCCGCTCGGGTGAGCGCGCGGCGATTGTGGGCCGCTTCGACGGCGACAACGTGCGCGCCATCGGCGGCTATTCGCGCGTCATCACCTACGACCAGAGCATCCGCCCGGCGCTGTTCGAGACGATCAGCCGCCTCGCCCCCCAGACCATCGCCGTCAACTTCTCCCCCAGCGACCCGGCGGCGGACGGGCTGACCCACGGCCTCTACCAATACCTGCTGGACTCGTTTGCCGGGACGCCTTTCGCCGCCCGCTTCGTCTCGGCGGAGAAATTCATCGCCGCGCTGCGCGGGCGCAAATCCAAAACCGAACAGGCGAAAATCCGCGCCGCGATCCGCACGACCGAAAAACTGTTCGCGGAGATCGGCCGGACTCTGAAGCCGGGACAGACCGAGCAGCAAATCGCCGCCAGGATGCACGCCGCGCGCCAGGCGCTGGGCCTCGGCGCGGCCTGGGGCGAGCCATACTGCCCGGTCGTCAACGCCGGGCCGGATTCGCCGGTCGGGCACGTCGCGCCAGGCAAGTTCAAAACTGCGCGCGGTCAACTGCTGCACGTGGACTTCGGCGTGAAACAGGCGGGATTCTGCTCCGACCTGCAGCGGATGTGGTATTTCCTGGAGAAGGGCGAGAAGCGCGCGCCGGACGACGTGCGCCGCGCGTGGGACGCCGGCTGGGCCGCCATAGACGCCGGGGCGGAGAAACTAAAGCCGGGCGTGGCCGGCTGGGAAGTGGACGCCGTCGCGCGCGAAACGCTGGTCAAGGCCGGTTATCCCGAATACCAACACGCGCTGGGCCACCACCTGGGCCGCGTGGCCCACGATGGCTCTACGCTTCTCGGCCCGCGCTGGGAGCGGTACGGGCAATCCCCGTTGGGGATCGTCGAAGCCGGGAACGTCTTCACCCTCGAACTGGGCGCCGCCGTTCCTGGAAGAGGCTACGTCGGCCTCGAAGAAGACGTGCTGGTGACGGAAACCGGCGTCGAGTGGCTGAGCAAGCCGCAGAGAAAAATCTGGCTGGTCTAGTCCTTTTCAAGGCCTTTGGGGCCGTCGCAAAGCAGACCCCAAAGGTCTGGCCTCACATCATTCCTGGAAACCTAATCTCATGAGTCGCAACTCGATTATTACCCTGATCATCGCCTCCCTCTTTGCCGTTTGCTGTTTGTGCGCGATTTTCGCCCTCGGCCTCGGCGGCCTCGTCGCCTATCGCGTCATCACCTCGACCGAAGTCGCGCCGGTCCTCACTTATCAGGTTCCGCCGCTGCTGACGGAGATCTTCGCCACGGAGACCCCGACGCCTAAACCCAACATTGTGCTGACGCCCGTGCCCACCCCTGTGCCCGGCGCAGCAGACACGCTGGCGACGCTGGAAAACGCGCTCATTCCAGACAACAACCTGCGCGAGATCGCCATGCGGCTCAAAGGCATCCCCGACATCCCCGAAATCGTGGGCGACCAACCCGCCAACCACCAGGTGGGCGACCGGTTAGAATTCTGGGTTACCAACACGGACACGGACGAATCCTTCAAAATCACGGCTGCGCTCGTTTACGCCAGCGAGAACGTCTACTTCTTCGCCGAGGAGGGGGCCGAGGCAGATCCCCGCGACGTCAAACGGCTCGTGGATGACTTCCAGAACCACACTTATCCGACCAACCGCGAGTTCTTCGGGAGCGAGTGGACGCCCGGCGTGGACGGCGACCCGCACCTCTACATCCTCTACGCCCACAATCTCGGCTCGTCGGTCGGCGGCTACTATTCCTCGCAGGACGAATATTCGCGGCTGGCGCACGAATACTCCAACGAAAAAGAGATGTTCTACATCAGCGCCGACGCTTACGACGTGGGCGGCGAGGCTATCCGCAGCACCCTGGCGCACGAGTTCCAACACATGATTCACTGGCACAGCGACATCAACGAAGAGACCTGGATGAACGAAGGCGCCTCCGTGTTGGCGGAATTCCTCAACGGCTATGGGTCGGGCGGGATTGATTTCGCGTTCATCGACAATCCGGATTTGCAGTTGAATGCGTGGGGCGAGGAGGGCGGCGGGGAAAATGGCCCGCATTACGGCGCGGCGTTCCTCTTCATGACCTATTTCCTCGACCGGTTCGGCGACGAAGCCACCCAGGCGCTCGTGGCCGACCCGGCCAACGGCCTGCGTGCGGTGGACGACGTGCTCCAGGCCAAAGGCCTCGCCGATCCCGTGACCGGCCAGCCGGTGACTGCGCTGGAAGTATTTGCCGACTGGGTGATCGCCAATTACCTGGGCGACCCGGACGTGGCCGATGGCCGCTACGAGTATCATCGTTACCCCGATGCGCCCACCGCCCCGCTCACCGAAACGTTTGACGGCTGCCCGGTCACCCGGTCGGCGACGGTGCGCCAATTCGCCGCCGACTATTACGAGATCAACTGCGAGGGGCAGATCACGATCAACTTCATCGGCTCACAGCAGACCCAGGTCGTCCCAACCATGCCGCACGGAGGCCGCTACGCCTTTTGGGGCCACCGCAACGACGAGAGCGATACCACCCTGACGCGCGAGTTCGACTTCACGGGGCTGACCGATGTCACGCTCACCTACTGGGCCTGGTGGGCCATCGAGACCGACTACGACTATGCCTATCTCTTAGCCTCGACGAACGGCGGCCAGACGTGGGACATCCTCCGCGCGCCCTCCAGCACCGACTACGATCCGACCGGCAACAACTTTGGCTGGGGCTATACGGACGACTCGGGCGGCGTGGAGCCGGCCGAGTGGGTGGAGGAGACCGTAGACCTTTCCGCCTACGCCGGCCAGAAAGTCCTCCTCCGGTTCGAATACATCACCGATGCGGCCGTCAACCGCCCCGGCTTCATGGTGGACGACATCGAGATTCCCTTGCTCAATTACACCGCCGACTTTGAGGAAGACGACGGCGGCTGGGAAAGCGCCGGTTTCGTCCGCATAGACAATCTCCTCCCGCAAACGTTCATCGTGCAGGTGATCGAGCAGGGCCGGAATACCCGTGACACCACCATCCAGCGCCTGAAATTGGATACTAACAGCCAGGGCAGCCTGACCCTCGACCTGTCCGGGCGCGAAAAGGCGGTGCTGGTCGTCTCCGGCGCGACGCCGTTCACGACCGAACTGGCAAGTTACCAGTTCGAGATCACATCGGAGTGACGACTTGAGTCGTCAAGTGACGCAGTTACAGATAGCAGGAGAGATAAATGCAACACAGACGACTGATCCTGTTGCCCCTCCTGGGGCTGGCGCTGGCCACACTGGCCTGCAATGCGTTGGCCTCGCGCTTTAGAGCGACGCCATCCCCGGCGGCCCCGGATTCCGCCCCGACGGTCAGCAGCCCGGCCGGGCAGACGCCGCTCAAAATCGAGGGCGGGCCCACGGTCGGGACGCCGCGCGAAACCCGCCTCGCCATCAACGAGAACACGCCGATCCTGGAGCAACTGGCCAGGGAGAATTATGACCAGGAGGCCCTGGCCGTCGTTGGCCGGACCTTCACCTACACGGTCGCGTTAACACAGACCACGCCTTTGCTCTGGGTCTTCGGCTGGTGCGCGACCAGCAGTGAACTGGTGGACCAGAACCTGGAGGATATGACGCTGGAATTTTCGGTGAACGGGACGCCGGTGGAACTAGGACAATTTCACGTCGTCGAGGGACAATCAGGGGACCTGCCCTGCCGGACTTACGTGGCCGTGCTTTACGACTGGCCCCCCGGAAAGACGCAGCTGGAAGCCAAAGTGACTTTCGACGCGCTCGTCAACGACGGC
Organism: Anaerolineales bacterium; assembly: GCA_034435515.1. Lineage (GTDB taxonomy): Bacteria > Chloroflexota > Anaerolineae > Anaerolineales > UBA6663 > DATDRS01. The sequence goes on along the minus strand of DAOTXG010000434.1, from coordinate 15,743 downwards.
CTCTCGGACTACCCGCCTGGGTCGCAAAGTTTCATCTATCACGTCACCGCGCCCTAGTGCCTTGACTTCTTAATTCTGTCTGGTCTCCCCTTGCTCGCGGCGGATTTGTAATCCGCCGCCAGGCCGCTGGATTACAAATCCAGCGGGAGCACAACCAGAGAAAACTAAATGGTCAAAGCACTAGCGGGCCGCCCATGCGCCAGACGACGCGCTGGCGTGCGTCACTACAAACCGCTCGTAGTATGCGCGGACGCGCTGGCGTGCGTCACTACAAATCGCTCGTAGTGCGGACAGTTCAGTTCTCAACTCAGGCGCGTTAGCCCAAATCACCTTTCTGGATTAAAATCCATCGCATCAGCGGGTTGACCAGAGGGACTACGCCCCGACCTGCTCCGCGCCCCAAGTGCTGAGCGTCGCTCAACATTTGTTTCATTTTCGAGCATAAGAGGCAATGCGCTGGCGTGTGGACTGCTCTGTCAATACTCAATTCCCGTAAAGGATATTCATCCCATCAAAGGAGAAATCACATGTCCCTACGCCTCTTGATCCCCCTCAGCCTCGTCGTCTTCGCCCTCGCCGGCTGCGGTGAGGCGGCCCCTACGGTCGGAGAAGCGAAAGAGTTTGCCGCCGCGTGCGAGAAGACCAACGATGGCCAGCGCGTGGCGGTGGATGGCTATTTGCGCTTGCCCGACTCATTCACCGGGGACGAAAGTGTGGTGCTCCGGTTGTATGAAACGGATGACTTCGCCGGCACGCCCATCGGCGTGCAGATCAAATTTGGGACGCAGGCTAACCAGGTCGAGCTGGTGCCCGACGAGTATCGCGACAGCGATCTCAAGGTTCATCTCGCGGATGGGCAGGTGGCAGAGTTCGGGACGAGGGTGAAGGTTTCGGGCAAAGTGTACTTTCCTCTCGTGGATCAGGATTTCGAGTGCGGGCTGGAAAATCCGCTGGTAGAGTTGGCTCAATGACAAGGCCTGTGGTCGGTGTGCCGCCACAAAGTTTTCCGCCGCCCGCCGGACGGATAAGAAAGTCCGGCGAGAGCCACATCTCCCTGGTGTGATTTCAGACCATTGATTAGAATCCGTCCCGTCGGCTCAGCTAACCGACGAGGCTTGGCCCCAGCCGTTTATAGGACGCGAACGCGGTCAGCATGGACATCAAGCCGGCTATTCTGGTGATCGCTGACATCAGCGGTTATACCCGGTTTCTGAAACACCACGCCCTCAGCATGATTCACGCGGAACAGGTGATCAGCGACCTCTTGGAGAGCGTCATTAACGCCGCTGGCTATCCTTTGACCTTGAACAGACTGGAAGGCGATGCAGCCTTTTTATACGCCCTCACCACGGGCGACGAAGCGGCGATAGCACGCGATGTCGTCCGGCAGATCGAAGGCTTCTTTACCGCGTTTCGCGCTAAAGCGACTGAACTGGCTGTCGTCTACTGCCCCTGCGACGCGTGCGGGCGGCTCGAGCAATTGAAGCTCAAGGTGATCGTGCATTACGGCCCAGTGGTCTTCAAAAAGGTGCGCCAGTTTGAAAATTTGGGCGGCGAAGATCCAATTCTCATCCATCGCTTGCTCAAGAACACGATCCCGGCTCACGAATATATTTTGATGACGGAGACCGTTTATCAACTTGTGGGCGACCTCCCTGGCCTGCGGGGGGAGTCGCGCATTGAACAGTACGCGGATGTGGGACAGGTCCCGATCAAGGTGTTCTACCCATTGTCACCCCAGGACCGCTTACCCGGTCCAGAAACTTACCCCTGGCGACAAGCCTTTGGCCGGGGCGTGCGGTGGAGCCGGCGGCTCTTCCCGCGGTTGCTCGGTCTTCGGGCGCGTCCAAACTTTGCCCATTTGCCGAATGAAAAAGTGAGCACACTCGCTTTCTTGATCCAGAGCTTAACCCCAGACCTTTCCCGTATCAGAAACAAAAGGGACACGAACTGACGGCGGCAGCGCCGCCCAACCCGCGTATGCGGAGAACCCTGAAGTCAAAGTCAGGAACAAAAACCAATGGCCATGACCCCCTTTTACACGCGTTTCCGGGACCTCGCCTTCCAGGAGATGCGCGCGGCGACCGTTCAAGGCAGGTCGGATATCCCCGATGACGAGTACGGCTTTCTTGAGCTGTATTGCGACGAGCCGGACTGTGATTGCCGCCGCGTCGTCATCAATGTGATTTCCCAGACAGGGGGGCCGAAAGTATGGGCGACCATCAATTACGGCTGGGAGTCGCCTGAGTTTTACGTGCGGTGGGCCGGGTACGCGGCAGCGGCCCAGGATATGGCGGGGGCTGTGCTTGATCCGCTGAATCCCCAAACGCGGTATTCGTCCGCCCTGTTAAGGCTTTTTGAGTTTGTGCTGGAGGACGAAGCGTATGTAGACCGCCTCAAGAGGCATTATCAGATGTTCAAGGCGGCGGTGCGGCAAGAGGCCGGCGTCAAGCCGGTCCGCCGAAAGCGATTTAGAAAGTCAAGGATGTGAAAGTTCACAAGGGCTTTTTCGTTTTCCGTTGACCACGACGGTTGCCGCGCAGCGCGCGCCCGGTACACGCAGAGCGCAACCCCCCGCCGCGTGACAGGGCGTGCACGCAAAGTTTGTCAGCAGTTGCACTGCTGACAGCGGCCTGGCCGCAGTGCAACTGCGGCAAGAACGGGGCTGCCTGACAACATTTGCGTGCACGCCGTGACAGGCGCCGCCCGGTTGCCGACAGGACGGATTGTGGTGTACACTATATTAGTGAGGAGGCCTGAATGAGCACAGGAAAACGCGTGGTCTGCATCGAAGATGAACCGGAGATGATTGATCTCGTCAAGCTCATCCTCAGCCGCAAGGGGTATCAAGTCGTCGGCGCGATGGGAGGGCGCGAGGGACTGGAGGCGATTGCCCGCGAGAAACCCGACCTCGTCTTGCTCGACTTGATGATGCCCGATATGGACGGCTGGGAAGTCTATCAAAAGATGAAAGCCAACGACGGCACCAAAACCATCCCGGTGATTGTGGTGACGGCCAAAGCCCAGAGCATTGACAAGGTGTTGGGCCTGCACATCGCCAAGGTGGACGATTACATCACCAAACCCTTCGGGCCGCAGGACTTGCTCGAAAGCGTTGAAAAAGTCCTGGCTCAGCGCGAGCAGGACAAGGAGGACTCTTCGAGTCTGGCCAGCGCCTGAGGCAGGGGACGCCGACGCATTCCTCATCCTCGTCGTTGTGACCGGGGACGGCTGGTTGCGCCGCCCCCGGTTTGTTGTGTCAGCCCCAAATGTCTAGGCAAACTTCTCTCGCACTGCTGCTGACTGTCAGCCTGCTGCTGAACTGGCGCCCCCGGCCGGTTGCGGCGCAGTCGTCCGAGCCGCACTACGTCGTGCAGGCGGGCGATACCTTCTATGACATCGCCCGACAATTTGGCCTGTCGCTAGCGGCTTTGCAGGCGGCGAACCCCGGCGTGAACCCTGAGTTATTGAGCGTCGGACAAACGCTCGTCGTCCCTGGCTTCGCCGGCGTGACGGGCGTCCTCGGCGCGCACGTGCTCGAGCCCGGCGAGTCGCTCGACAGCCTGGCGCTTCGCCTCGGCCTCAAACGCGAAACGCTGATCCGCCTCAACCGCGTGGTCAACCCGGAGTTGCTCTTCGTCGGCGAATCGGTCGTGGTGGTGGATCAGTGGGACGGGGGAACGACGATCCCGACCGGGCGCACGTATCTCGCGCAGCCCGACGAGGGCTGGCTGTCTCTCGCCGCCGCGCGCGATCAGAATCCCTGGGCGCTGGCGACCCTCAACCGCCAGCCGCATCCCGGCTGGCTGGTTCCGGGGCAGAGCGTCGTCGCGCCCGGCGGCGATCAACCGACGACGGCGCTGCCCTTTCCGCTCGTCGCTCTGGAGGCGCGTCCGCTCCCGGTTGAGCAGGGTCACACGGTCTCGATCCGCGTCGTCACCGCACGCCCGGCGACCCTGAGCGGCTCACTTGGCGACTGGCCTTTGCGCTTCAACGTCGAAGCCGAAAATTCGCAGTATGCTTTGTTGGGGGTCTACCGCCTGGCCGAGCCGGATTTATACCGGTTGACGCTTGAAGCCTGGGACGCGAATAACCCGGTGCGTTTCTCGCAGCCGCTGCCGGTGCGCGGGGAGGCGTATGGGGTTGATCCGCCGCTCAAAGTGGACCCGGCGACGATTGACCCCGAGGTGATCCAGCCGGAATTCGAGCAGATCCAATCTATCGTGGCCCCGTTTACGCCTGTCCGATATTGGCAAGGCGTCTTCCAATTACCCTCCGTCGGCGCGCTGCGTTCGGCGTTCGGCGCCTTGCGCTCCTACAACGGCGGCCCGTACGACACTTTTCACACCGGCGCAGATTTTTCAGGGGCCGAAGACCGTCCCATCACCGCGCCCGCGCCAGGCAGGGTGGTTTTCACCGGCGCGCTCACCGTACGCGGCAACGCGACGGTCATCGATCATGGTTGGGGCGTCTACACCGGTTACTGGCATCAATCTTCGGTTCAGGTGCAGACGGGACAGCGCGTGGAGACGGGGCAGATCATCGGCTATCAAGGCGCGACCGGCCGCGCGACCGGCCCGCACTTGCACTGGGAGCTGTGGGTCGGAGGCTTTCAAGTGGATCCGTTGCAGTGGACGAACGTGGAGTTCCCGTAAATCCCAAACTCCAGACGTGCGCACGCAAAACATATCACGTCGGGGTGTAGAGACGCCCCGGTGGGGCGTCTCCGGGAGACGTTCCACCGGAACGTCTCTACGGTTGACAACCTTTGCGCGCACACCCCAACCCGCGTCAGTTTACAAGGAGGAAAGCGGCAAGTATAATAGGCTTTCCTCACTAATTTGAAATTTGATCGCTTGAGGTTCCAACTTGACTCAACGCCTGACACAAACCGAGGCCTATTGGGGCGCGGCATTCAAAATTGAAGAAACCGACCTGGACTACTTGAATAATCTTCTGCTGGAAGAGGAAACGCCGTTGACGACGGACGAGATGACGCTGGCGATCATCCGCCGCCGGTGCGAGCGTGAGGCCGAAGCGGCGAAACATCGCCGCCAGGGCGCCGTCGTCTACCTGCCCAAAGAGACCTACGCCATCGGACAGACCCTCGTCTTTCCCGAGCTGCAGTTTGTCACGGGTAAAGTGGTGAACCTCCGGCAGGGGCGCAACCCGGAGTACGGCGAGTTTGACGTGATCGCCGTGGATTTCGGAAATGGCGCGCCGCGCGAGTTTGCCGCGCGCCTGCCCGGCCACAAACTCAACGAGGCGACGAGTCACGCTGGCGTGGAGTCGCAGTCGCCCGACGTCATTTTCGCCGAGCATGGGCGCAGCCTCGCCGCGAAACTCGAGGCTCGCCTGCAGGCGGGCGACGACGTCGTGCGCATCGCGGGCCGCTGGTTCCCGCGGGCGTTGCTGGCGACGGTCAACGCCGGCCATCTCAACCTGGCCGAGGCCGTGCTGGATATGGCTGGCGGCGGCCCCCTGCCGACCGAGGCCCTGCTCCAGGAGGTCGGCTTGCCCGACAATATCAACCCGCGGCTGCAGGCTTTCTCACTCAACTTCGCGCTGCAAGAAGATCCACGCTTTGACGAGGTCGGGCCAGCGGGGCAGGTGCTGTGGTATCTGCGCCGCCTGGAGCCGCCCGAGGTCATCTTCCCCCCGCGGCGGCTCGAGAGCGCGGCCCCGGAGTACGACGCCTCTAAACTCACGCCGGCTTTGACGACTCTGGAGCAGGAGATTGAGGACGAGCTCTCCGCAGCGGCGGCCGAGGTTCCGGCGGCGGCCGCGGTGACGGTCACCGTCACTTTCCCGCACCGTCGGGTGGGTACGCTGCCCCTCTCACCGCGCCTGGCCCAACTGTTTCCCACCGCCCACGAAGCGCCGCGCATCCGCTTCGCGCTGGTGGATGGCGACAGCGGCGAGCAGTTTCCTGGGTGGGTCGTGCGCTCCGGCCGCTATGTCTTCGGCCTGGACGAGTGGTACAAGCGGCGTGACTTTCCGGTGGGCGGCCAGCTGGTCGTGCGCCGGGGGGAACGGCCGGGCGAAGTCGTGGTCAAAGCCCTCACGCGCCGCCCGGCGCGTGAATGGGTGCGCACGGCCGTCGCCGGGGCCGAAGGGCGGCTGAATTTCAGCATGCAGAAGCGGCTCATCTCGGTCAACTACGACGAACTGACGGTCATCGCGGTGGACAACCCGGTCGCCATTGACGACGTCTGGCTCAAGAGCCAGCACGCGCCCTTTGAGCGGCTGGTGGCCGACCTGTTCCGGGAACTGGCCAAGCTCAACCCGCAGAGCGCGGTGCACGCGAAATCGTTGTACGCCGCCGTGAACGTGGTCCGCCGCAGCCCGCCCGGCCCCATCTTCGCCGAACTGGCGTCGCGCGCGTGGTACGCCCACGTCGGCGACGCCTATTGGCGCTTTGATCAATCCCTCTGGACGGAATAAACCTGTGAGCCTGCCGACAAGCCTCGTCAACCGCCTGGTCAAACCGACGCTCAAGACAAAATTTCACATTGATTTTGACTGGTGGGATCGCGAGAGTAGCGAGTTCCGCGTGTATCTGGCGAGCCACCTGTGCCCGGAACACCAGGCCGCTTTTGTCGAGTACGTAGCCGGCGATTTGATAGACGACGTCGACCCGGACACTGGCGAAGTCCAGCAGATTGACGGCCTGCAATACGCGCTCCGCACCCACTGCGCCCAGCAGCCCAATTTCCTCACCGCGCACACCACGCTGGTGGACGCCGTTTTTCGCGTGTTCATCGCCAACGGCAACCGCCCGCTCACGCCCGAAGAGTTGGCGGAAAAGATCAACCGGCCCAACCAGGCCAACACCATCCTGCGCACCCTCGCCGGCCAGCGCGTCTACAAGGGCTTGCGCCCGCTGGCCAACGAAACGGCGTGAGGCATGAAAGTCTACGTCAAGCTCTACTCGCTCCTCCGCAAGCACCATCCCGGCCCCGACCGCTCGAAGCCCTTCGAGGTCGAACTGCCCGAGGGCGCCACGGTAGCCGCACTGGCCCCCGCCCTCAACCTGCCCACCCCGCTCGTCCGCAGCGTCTTCGTCAACAATGACGCCGTCGAACTCGACGCCGTGCTCCGCGATGGCGACCAGGTCGGCATCTTCCCGCCGGTCGTGGGCGGGAGGCGCTGAAACCCACGCGAAATGGAGTATAATCCGGTTGAACGCGCCCGTAGCTCAATCGGACAGAGCAGCAGCCTTCTATGGCGCATGGGCTCCCTGCGGGAAACCTCAGGGATGTAAGTGGTCAAATTCGGGGAAATCTAAAGAGGAAATTACTAGGAGGCCATGGTCGAACTCCCAATGGTGATTGGGACAGACTCCTCTATGACAATCCCGAGCCAAGCTTGACCTGAAGCTGTGCCGTGCTTGAGTGTTAACACGGGTTTGGTTTTGGGTCAAGAAGGTGTAGAGACCGGACGGCCACCACCTAAACCCTTGTGGACATGGTGAAGGGACGGTCCAGGGAGCCAGGAAACTGGCACAAACCTGAAGCTGCTGGTTGTGGGTTCGAGTCCCGCCGGGCGCGCTAGGCTATACGGTTGTAAATGTGCGCTGTCGGCTCTCGGTGCTTGGATGGCTTAGAGAGTCGGCGGCTGCGGGTTGCAGCCGTATGGCCTAAAAGCGCGGTCAGACCTCGGGGAGCTGGCCGCGCTTTTAGTTGGGTTTGGGCTTACATTTGCGTTGGCGCATCCACGCGCGCCAGGGTGAGAATTGGACGGCCTCAATCCCCCGTCACCCCGGCCAACGGCAGCGTCAGTCCCCCGTCGAGCAAAATCGTCTGGCCGCGGATCATCTCGGCGGCCGGCGAGCAGAGGAAGGCGACGAGGTGGGCCACGTCTTCCGGCGTCACCAGACGTCCGGCGGGCGTGGCTTTTGCTTTTTCGGCGAGCAGGTCCTGGCCCAGATCGCGCGTCAACGTAAAATGCTTGAGCGCGTCGGTCGCCACAATCCCCGGCGAGACGGCGTTGACGACGATGCGCTTCGGCGCGAGTTCCACGGCCAGGTAGCGAGTGACGGCTTCGAGCGCGGCCTTGCTCGCGCCGACGACCACGTAGTCCGGCATCACGCGGGACGAGCCGGGGCTGGAGATGTTGACGATGTATCCGCCGCCGCGCTTCTCCATCAGCGGCGCGGCGCGTTGGGCGCAAAAGAGCGCCGACCGCGCATTGATGTTCATCGTCCAGTCCCAACCCCTGATCTTCTGCTCCATCACCGGGCGGTTGTAGCCCGAGGCCGCGTTGCACACGAGGATATCCAGCCCGCCGAACTCGTTCTCGGCCTCGGCGAAGAGCGTTTCGATGCCCTCTGGCTCGCCTACGTCGGCTTTGACGACGATGGCCCTGCGGCCCAGCGAGCGGATTTGTTCGGCCGTCGCCTCGGCTGGCGCACGGTTGCGGAAGAAGTTGACGACCACGTCCGCTCCCTCGCGGGCAAAATGCCGCGCGATGGCCTGGCCAATGCCCCGGCCAGAGCCGGTGATGAGGGCGACTTTACCGGCGAATGACATAAGCGGCTATTCTTTGTCCGGCGGCCGCAGGAGCCGGCGGGCGACTGATTCAAGCCCCTGGGTGCCCGCCCAGCCTAACAGCACGCCGCCCAGCACGGTGCCGAGGACAGGATAGGGCGCGGCGGCGGCGACGCCCATCGCCAGGCCCTTGGCCACCGCCGCGCCCCACTCGTCGCGCGCGACGAACCGCTGGATCAGGCTCACCGTGACGAAGCCCGTCAGCCCGGCGACGCCGATGATGGGCAGGAGCGTAGCCAACGCGGCGACCGACAAAGTGGCGCCGACCTCCAGCAGGAACCATAGCCCGTCGAGGACGATGGTGACGAAGGCGCTCAAAGGGTGGATGGGCGGGTCGGGGATAAGCCGGTTGCTCATAGTGGCATATCAATCCCGGCTCGCCAGCAGTGGCTTGAACAAGGCGCGGTCAAACTCTGCAATTCTCTCCGGCCCCAGCCTCTCCAGTTCTGCCCGCGCCGCCAACGCCTCCGCGCGCAATTGCGCCACGTTCACGCCCCGGCACTCGTCGGGCAGCGGATCGAGCCACTGGCGCAGGCGGAGGAACATCTTCAGCGCGCCGTTGTAGTTGCGGCGCTCAATCTGCAAATAGGCCACCGCTACCTGCAAGATGCCTCGGTAAAGCTCGCGCCCTGGGCCGCTTTCCTCATTCCAGGCGTGCTCCAGCACTTCGTGCGCCTCGAAGTATTCCTGTTGGTTGAATAACTCGACGCCCCGTTGGGCGAGCGCAGAGAGCGCGCCCGCGCAATCGCCGGCCAGCGCGGCGGCGTCAACCACGCGCGCGTATTTCTCGACGAGTTCGGGGAGCGCGGAGAGAAAGCGGCCTTTGGCGATCACCGCATCACAGCCCACGTCAATCGCGCGGGTGCGCAAGTCGAGGTCGGTGTGTGGGCCGAAGGCGATCACCGGGATCCGCCGGGTGGCCGCCGACGACTTGAGCGCGGCGATCCATTCCGGCCAGGGGATGGCCCGGCTCGCCAGTTCGACGATCACCAGCGCGGGCTGCCACTCGACGACGCGGGCGATGAAAACCGAGCCGCGCCCGCTGAGGGGTTCGCCCGTCCGTCCAAAGTTGGCGGGCCGGGCGCTGGTTTCCGGTTCGAGCTGCTCGCCCCGCTCGATCCACCGCACGCGGCCCCCGAGCGCCCGCGCCGCGTTCTCAATAGGCGCGACGAAGAACAAATCGGAAACCAGGCCGAGGATAAGCGGCGGGTGGGGCATAGCCCCATTGTAGCACTGCTGCGCGGGTTTCAGACCTGGAATTTTTCGGCGCGGGCCACGCGGTCGCGGATGGGCGGGTGCGAGTAGAGCAGGAGGACCACCCAGGGTTCGGGGTCGGCCTCGGCGAGGTTCTGATTGGCGAGGCGGGTCATCGCGTTGATGAAGGCCTGCGGTTTGCGCGTGGCATTAAGGGCGTAATCGTCCGCGCGGACTTCGCGCCAGCGCGAATAGGCGTTGTTGAGCGGCATCGTCGCCACGCCAAAGACGCCCAGCGCCAACGCGAGCAACGGCAGCGCGCCGATGTCCGCCGGGCCGGAGAAGCCGAAGAGCCGCGCGCCCCAGTCGAGCGCGAGCGAAGCCAGATACAGCCCGACGAGCGTGATGGCGGCGCTGACGAGGAGGCCGGTGGGGATGTCGCGGTGAACGTGATGGCCGAGTTCGTGCGCGATCACGGTCTCGACTTCGTCCACGCTGAACTCGGCGAGCAAGGTATCGCCCAGGATGATGCGCCGGGTGTGGCCGAGGCCGGTGAGCGCGGCGTTGGCGGCTTTGGTGCGCTTGCTCATGTCGAACCGGAACACGCCGCTCACCTTCGTCCCGGCGCGTGCGGCCAGCGCCTTGAGCCGGGCGACGAGTTCGGCGTGTTCCTCGCCCAGGGGGACATACTTGTTGAACAGCGGCATGATCAACACCGGGGCGAGGTTGACGAACAGGACGACAAAGACCAGGTAGCCGCCCGCGGCCCAGAGCCACCACAGCGGCCCGGTGACGCGCAGAAGCCAATACACGCCCTCCAGCAGCGGCAGGCCGATGACCGCCGCGAGCAGCAGGCCCAACAGCTGGTCTTTCGCCCAGCCGCCGAGCGTTTGGGTGGACTGGTCGTAGCGGTGGGGCAGGACGAAGCCGGAATAATACGCCAGCGGCAGTTCCAGGACTTCGAAAACGAGATAGAAGATCGCGCCGAACGCGGCGACCAGCAGCCACTCGTTTTGAGTGAAGGTTAGCAGCCCGTTCTCGAGCGCCAGCGCCCAGCCCAGGCCCAGCCAGGCGAGCGCGATGAGGCCGCTGTAGCCCAGGTCCACGACAAACAAGCGGCGGCGCAGGCGGGCATATTCTTTGGCTTTCGCCTGACGTTGGGGATCGAGCGTGACGGCGGAGGTCATGGACGGATTGTAACACAGGGCGCAGGCAAAACAGGTCAGGCCGTCGTGCTGTAGAGACGCCCCGGTGGGGCGTCTTCTGGAGACGTTCCACCGGAACGTCTCTACTGTTTGGCCGTCTCCTCCAAGTATGCTAGAATTCGCTATGCGGGCGAACCACCAGGTTCGCCCGCGTTTTATCCGCTCATGTCGCCTCTGCTGCCGCTTATCCTCCTCGCCCTCGGGGTAGGGGCTTTGATCGTCGGCGCCCTGCCGCGCGTCCGCTCGGCCGGCCTGATTGCGATTGGCGCGGTTTCGGCGGCGCTGCTGGCGCTGCTCGGCCTGGCCTTTTTCTTGCCCTCCAGGGCGACGCTCTCACAGTGGGGGCCGGCCTCGCTTTTCCGGGTCGGACTGACGTTAGAGGCCGACCCGTTGGCATGGCTCTTCGCCGCCGCTATGCTGCTGGCGACGCTCGCAGCGCTGCTGACAGGCGTGGCGCGTCCCGGCGGGCGGCGGGTCGTCGTGCGCGGCGCCATGCTGCTCGTGGCCTTCGCCGGCCTGGCCGCCGTTTTCGCCGACAACCTGCTCACGCGCGTGATGGCCTGGGCCGGGCTGGACCTGATTTATTTCCTCGCGCTCGTCGTCCTGGCCCGGAGCGAAGGTCTCGAGCCGCAGGCCGTCCTCAATCTCTCGTTCAACTCCATTGGCACGCTGTTCGCCCTGGCGGCGGCCGTGATGATCAGCCGTGAGAGTGAGACGCTCTCACTGCGCGATGCCACGCTCACCTCGCAATCCACGCTCCTCATCACGCTGGCAGCGGTCTTCCGGCTGGGCTTGTTCCCGCTGCACCTCGGTTTGCCCGCCGAGGCCAATATCCGGCAGGGGCTGGGGGTGGTTTTGCGCCTCGTCCCGGCCGCGGTGGCGCTCGAAATGATAGGCCGGCTGGCCGTGTTTGGGTTCGCCGAGGCCGTGCGACCCTGGTTGACTCTCTTTGGGACGGCGGCGGCGCTCGTCGGCGCAATCCAATTGTGGAGCCTGGATGATCCTCGCCTGGGACTGACGCACGTGATCATCGCGCAATCGGGCCTGGCGCTGTTGGCGGGTCTGGCCGGCGGCGCGCTGGCTGGCGTGGCGCTGGTCAGCGTGACTGCTCAATCGCTCGCGCTCCTGCTCGGCGGCGCGCTGCTCTTCCTCTCCGGCGGCCGCGACGAGCGGCATCCTGGCTACACGCTTTTGCCCGTGTTCGGCGCGCTGGCCCTGCTGGGGGCGCCGTTGACTGTTGGCTTTGTGGGGTGGAGCGGGTTGTACGACGGCCTGCTCACCTCGCAGAATTGGCTCGTTCTGGCCGGAGTCTTGCTGGCGCAGGTCATCCTCGCCGGCGGACTGTGGCGCGCGGCGCTTTGGCCCGGACAACCGCTGGAGGGTGAGCCGCTGGTAAGGACGGCTTATTTCGTTGGTCTCATCTCGCTTGCAGGCGCCTTGGCGCTGGGTGGAGTCTTGACGACCATCGGATGGTTGGGCGCCCCCCTACGGCCAGGCTTGTTGGGGTTCTCTGGCCTGTCGAGCCTGGCGGCCCTGGCGCTCGTGGTCCTGACCAGCGGCCTCGGTTTCGGTCTGTGGCGTTTTGAGATGGTGATCCGGGGACGTGCTGAAACGGCCGGCGGGGCGCTGGCCGTCCTGATCCGGCTCGACTGGCTCTATCGCCTCGCCTGGGGCGTCATCCGCAGCGCGGGTTGGGTCATCTACACGCTGGCCGAAGTGCTGGAAGGCGAGGGGGCGGTGCTGTGGACGCTGGTCGCCGCACTGCTGCTAGTCCTGTTATTCAGATGATTTCTGATTGAAGTTCGCTGATTGCTGATCAATCAACAATCAGCAATCGACAATCAGCAATCCGCAATCCCATGCTCACTTCTGCCCTCGTCGCCATCTTGATTACGGCGTCCTTGCTGGTTATCACAAATGACTGGCGGTTGAGCTTCGCCGCGTTGGCCGTCCAGTACCTGCTGTTGGCCGTGTTGATCGCGCAAATTGTCTTGTGGCAGGTGGCGGTGGTCAAAGCGCTGGTCGGCTTGCTGGTCGTCGGCATTTTCGTGCTCACGGGCTGGCAGGCGAATTTTGGCCGCCGCGCCCACGCGCCCACCCCCTCTTACTCGCTGATCCGTTTTGAATTTCCCACCGGCCTGCCGTTTCGCGTCCTGGCAGCGGCGATGGTCGTCGTCGCCGCCTGGTATACGGCCAGCCAGCCGGAGTTTGCCTTCCCGGGCCTGCCGCTGGCCTTGAACATCGCCGGCTACGCGCTCGCCGCGCTGGGGCTGCTCGCGCTCGGCCTCACCGAGGAACCGATGAATGCCGGCATCGGCCTGCTGACCGGCCTGATGGGCTTCGAATTGATGTACGCGGCGGTCGAGCCTTCGCTGGCGATTGTGGCCCTGCTCGCCGCCGTGAACTTCGGCGTGGCCATGGCCGCGAGTTACCTGGCGCTATTGCGCGGCGAGCACGCCGCCGAACAGGAGCGGCCTGGTTAATGCCTGCGCCCTTCCTGTTTATCGGCCTGCCGCTGGCCTGCGCGCCGCTCGTCTACCTGCTCCGCCGCTGGCGCCGCGTCGAGACGCTGCTGACTGCGGGGGTGGCGTTCCTGCTCACGCTCCTGGCGCTCAGCCTGCCGCTCGACCAGCCGCTGTTCCTGTTGGGCGGGACAATCTTCAGAAGTTTGACGACGGTCTTGGGCCGCGCCTTCGAAATCGAGCCGGCGGATCGCCTGGCGCTCGCCTTCATTTTCTCGCAGGCCGCAGTGCTGTCTGTCGGCGCGGGCCTGCATGGCGCCGGGCGCTACTACCAATCCGCCGGGCTGGTCATCGTCGGGCTGATTGCGGCGGCGCTGTTCGTGCGCCCGTTCCTGTTCGCGGCGCTGTTCCTCGAAATCGCCGCGGCCGTCGCCGTGTTCATGCTGGGCGATGAAACCCGGCCGGTCACGCGCGGCGCGCTGCGCTTCCTCGTCTTCATGACGATGGGGATGCCGTTCATATTGCTCAGCGGATGGCTCATCGAGGGCAGCGCGGCCAGCCCGGAAGACGTTTCCTTTATCGCCAGGGCGACGATCCTGCTGGCGGTAGGCTTTGCGGTGCTGCTGGCGGTTGCGCCGTTTCACAGCTGGCTCCCAGTCGTCGCCGAGCACTCGCCCCCGCTCGCCGCCGCATTCGTGTTTACGGTCATGCGCTTTATCTCAGTCTTCCTGCTGTTGAACTTTCTTGGCGCGTACGACTGGCTCGGCCAGAACCCGGCCGTCTATCGCGCGCTCGTCGTCGCCGGCGGCGGGATGGCGCTGATCGGCGCGCTGTTCGCCTTTGGCCAGCGCAATTTCGGGCGGAGCATGGGCTACGCGTTGATGGTGGACATCGGCGCGGTGCTGTTGGCGATTGGCCTCAACACACCCGCGGGCGTGGAGGCCGCGCTGGAGACCCTGGCCCTGCGCGGCGTGGCGCTGCCGGTGTGGGGCATGGCAGTGGACCAACTCCGCCGCGTCGCCGGCTCAGACGACTTTGACGCGGTGCGCGGCCTGGGACGGCGTTATCCCTTCGCCGCGACGGCCCTCGTCCTGAGCCTGCTTTCGCTCATCGGCTTCCCGCTCACGGCGGGTTTCCCGGCGCGCTGGGCCTTGCTGCATTTGCTGGCCCACATCCACCCCACCGGGGCGATCCTGTTGCTGGCCGGCATGGTCAGCATCGGCGTTGTGTGCGCGCGGGGCCTGAACGCGCTGTTGACGCCTGTCGCCGATGAAGAGGAACGCGAGGATGCGCCGCTGTGGTCGGAGAAGCCCACGGCGGTCGTGCTATACAGCCTGGGGGCAGGGGTGATCCTCCTCCTGGGCGTATTCCCCCAACTCTTGCTGCCTCTCGTCGCCGGCACGGCCTCGGTCTTCGCCGGCGCCGGGCCGTAATCCACGAAGACACACGAAGTTTCACGAAGGCTCACGGCTCTTCCTTCGTGTGTCTTCGTGTGTCTTCGTGGATTCCTGGCGGGCTATCAATTCGGCGTGCAGCGCCTCGAGTTTGGGGATGATCACGCTCCAGTCGTAGTTCGCGCGCACGAAGGCCTGCCCGGCCTGTCCCATGGCTTCGGCGCGCGCCGGGTCGGCCAGCAAGGCCAGGACCGCCGCCGCGAAATCGGCGGGCGAGTCGGCCAGCAGCAGTTCCTGCCCCGGCTGCGTCTCAAAGCCCTCCGCGCCAATCGTCGTCGCCACGATCGGACGGGCGAGCGCCATCGCCTCCAGCAGCTTGAAGCGTGTGCCGCCGCCCATCCGCAGAGGCGCCACGTACACCGCCGCCTCGGCGATGAAAGGCCGAACGTCGTCCACTGCGCCGGTCACCGTGATCCCGCTCGTCCCGTGCAGTTTGAGCAGGCTCGCCGCCGGTTTTTGCCCGACGATGAAAAATTGAACGTCGGGCCGGGCCGCGCGCAGGCGCGGGAGGATGTCCTGTGCGAACCAGAGCGCCGCGTCAATGTTCGGGCGGTAGTCCATTTTGCCGGTGAAGACGAGGGAGGGGGAGGCGTGGAGCGTGGAGCGTGGAGCGTGGAGGGTATATTCGGATACGTCAATGCCGTTGGGGATGATGACCGGGTTGAGGGAGGGGACGAGTTGTTTCAGGGCGGCAGCGTCGTCGGGGGAGACGCACGTCACCGCGTTTGCTGCCCGGCAGGTCTCGGCTTCGAACCGGCGCAGGCGCGGCAGTTGCAGCCACGAGTACAACGCCGCCGGCCAGCGCGCGGGCTGACCGCTTCGCGCATCGGTCGCCCAGGCGCGGCGCTGGAGGAGGTATTCGGCGTTGTGGGCGTCATA
>DAOTXG010000433.1:0-14320 GCA_034435515.1 Anaerolineales bacterium | reverse complement strand
ACTGGCGGAAGACCGCCCGCTCGTCGTCGGCGAGGCGGCGCCACGAGTGGTCGAAGACGGCCTGCAGACTGCGATGCCGCTCCGGCAGGTCGCGCAGGGTCGTGCTGAGGAAGTTCAGGTTGCGCTCGATCTCGGCGGCGATTTCGGCGCAGGAGAGCGTGCGCACCCAGGCGGCGGCCAGCTCGATGCCCAGCGGCGTCCCGGCGACTAACTGGCAGATGCGGATGACGGCGGGCTTGTCCTGTTCAGAGAGCCGGAAGTCCGCCTCGGCGCGGCGCGCGCTCTGCAGGAACAACTTGACGGCGCCGAACGTCTCGACGTCTTCGGCGTCGCCTAGCGGGACGCGCATCCCCTGCACTTCGGACAGCCACTCGCCGCGCAGGTTGAGCCGCTCCTGCGAAGTGACCAGGCATTTCACGTCCGGCGTGGTCGCCAGGATTTCGGCCAGCAGCCCGGCCCCGGCCAGCAGGTGCTCGAAATTGTCCATCACCAGCAGCATCCGCTTGTCGCTCAGGTAGCTGAGCAGCTGCGCGCGCGGGTCTTCGCCGCCGTAGAACGAGAACTTGAGCGCCTCGGCCAGCGCCGAGGGCAGATAATCCGCCACGCTCACCGAGACGAGCGGGACGAAGCACACGCCGTCGGGAAAGTTGGGGACCTGGGCCGCGGCGGCTTGCAGGGCGAGGCGGGTCTTGCCGATCCCGCCGGGGCCGGTCAGCGTCAACAACCGGCACTCGGGGTTGGCGAGGCGCGCGGCCACTTCGGCCAACTCGCGCTCCCGCCCGACAAACGGCGTGGGCGGCGTCGGCAGGTTGCTCGGCGGGCGGCGCGGGGGCCGGACGGCGCGCTCCCATTCATCCAGCGCGTTGCGCACCTCGGCGGCGGAGGCGGGCCGGTCGGCGGGCGCTTTGCTCATGAGTCGCGCGATCAGGGCGGAGAGCGCGGGCGGGATGGCGGGGTTGACTTCATGCGGGGGGGTGACGGGCGCGTGCAGGTGCTGGGCGATCACCGCGAGCGGGTCGTCGCTCGTGAACGGCAGTCGCCCGGTCGTTAACTCATATAGCATCACGCCGAGCGCGTACAGATCGGTCTGCGGGCTGGGCGATTGGCCCAGGAGCAGCTCGGGCGCCAGGTAAAACGGCGTGCCCACAATCGCGCCCTCGCTGGTGAGGCGTGAAGCCGGCGTGCGCGCCAGCCCGAAGTCCATCAGTTTGGCCGCGCCGTCAGCCGCGAGCAGGACGTTCTCCGGTTTCAAGTCACGATGAATGATGCCGTGCCGGTGCGCGTTCTCCAGCGCGGCGCAGAGCTGCCGCGCGATGCGCACTACCTCGGCCAGGGATTGGGGGCGGCGCTGGTGGAGCGACCCGCCCTCGACCAGTTCCATGACGATGCACGGGACGCGGCCTCCGTGCTGGGGCAGGTCGGCCTCGCCCACGTCGTAGACCGGGACGATGTTGGGGTGCGCCAGCCGGGCGGCGGCCTGCGCCTCCCTCAGCCAGCGCTCGCGGCCCTCGGTGCCCACGCCGCCCGCCGCGAGGACCTTGACGGCGACGGGCCGGTTGAGGAGCGTATCGTGCGCACGGTAGACCACGCTCATCCCGCCCCGGCCGATTTCGCCCTCGAAGCGGTAACGCTCGGTGAAAGAGAGTGGAGTGGGCTGATCGGCCAGGGAGGCGGCTTCCTGCGTCAGACGTTCAAACAGCGCGCGCGTCTGCTCCGAAGGCTCAACGCCCAGGTCGGCGCGAAGCGCCTGGACGCATCGTCGAAACGCCGCCGCCGCGCTCGCCCGGTCGCCGAGTTGCTGATGAGCGGTCATCAAGGCGCGGAAGGCCGGCTCGGGTGAGCGGGCGAGTGCGATCCATTGTTCGCTCCATTGCAGAACTTCGGCCCAGCGCCCCGCCGCCATCAGCCGGTTCAACAGCGCGTTGATCTTTTGCTCGAAGACGCTGCGCAGACGCTCGCGCTCGCCGGTCACCCAGTCCTGATAGAAGCCGGGCAGCAGTTCGCCGCGGTAGACGGAGACGGCCTGAAGCAGGCGATCCGTCACCGCGGGATCGGCGGAGGCGTTTTCCAGTGGGCGGTCGAGGACGGCCACGTCCAGCCAGCAATCCGGCTGAGGCCGGAAGGCGACCGAGAGGTCGTCGGCCTGGAAGAAATTCCCGGCGATAGCGCGGCGTAGATGCCACAGCGCCTGCCGGAGATTGTGGCGAGCGGATTCTTCAGGCAGGTCGGGCCAGAGCAGGCCGGCCAGCCGTTCGCGCGGATGGCTCGCCCCGGCGTTCAGCGCGAGATAGGCGAAGAGCGATTGGGCCGGGCGCGAGGGGATCGTAACCAACGCGCCATCCAGCCGCACTTCAAACTGCCCCAGCAGCCTGACTTCAAGCATCCTATCGTCCTCTCTATTTGCGCCAGACAGAACAAAAGGGAGTCAACTGAGCGAGGAAGCTACACGCGGCATAGTATAGCACGTCAGCGTGACAGCCCAGGGTTCAATGACCTAGACTTTCGTACAGTTTTTCTATAAAGACGCTGGAGTGACGCCGGGGTTGACGCGCCCGTGACGCCGCTGCGTTACACTGGCGCAAGATTGACGCTCAGGACCTTCGGGGTCTTCGCGAAGCAGACCCCGAAGGTCTGCGCTAGGAAGTGACAAAATCTGACACAGGATAGTCGTAAGCCAACGGAGGTCGCCATGTTCAGAAACATCGAGATGGAAGAACGCCTGGCCGCCGACCGGCGGCGCGAAGCGATGCGCGAAGCTGAGCTGGACCGGCTGATACACGAGATCGAGGGCCCCCGCCGCCGGCCGCGCTGGCCCACGTTACTGGCCGTGCTGGGGCTGGTGGCAGCGGTGTTGGTGGTGATGGCGCAGTTCGTGTAAGCCCCACGCCGACAGACCGGACGGGTCTTGGAGACCCGTCCGGTCTAGGCGGCGCCCCCAGAGCCGCCGGAGCTCCTTCCTTCCTCCTCACTCCGGCGGCTCTGCTTATTCCCGAACGGACGCACTCGCGTGCGTCGCTACGAGAATTAGCTTCCCTCCACTCCGGCGGCTCTGCTTATTCCCCTTCCAGTTCCAATCCCAACTGCCGTGCGGACTCCTTCATGGCCTTGAACGCAGGATCGTTTTCGTCGAGCGGCTGGCCGTCCTGGGTGACTAACTCGAAGTCAATGCCCAACTGCAGACGTTTCAGCCCCATGCGGCCGGCTGGCCCGACGAAGGAGCGGAAGATGTCGGCCCAGTTGTCGAGGGGCACGCTGCCTCTGATCGTAATACGCCGCACCGGCTTGCCTGCTTGCGGGGCGGTTGACTCTACCGCGCCGCGTTGAGCCGGCGCAAGCCCTGCGCCTGCCGGTTCTTTGATCTCCTCTTTTGAAGGCGAAACGGGCGGCGCGACCTCAGCCGCCTTCGCTTGCGGCTCGAAAGGCGGGAGTATCCACAGCCCTTCTTCGCCGGGGTCGAGGGCCACGTCCTCGCCGCACCACTTTTTTTGCAGGCTGTTCAGGTTGAGGCCGCGCCCGAGGCCGATCAATTTCTCCTTACACGCCTGCCGCAGACCTTCCAGCACCGCCTCGCGCGAGGCAATCGTGGGCTTGTCCGTAAAGCGCAGGAACGCTTCGATGGCGTCTTTCAGGCGGAGGCCGCCCTCCGCGGGGACGAGGCCCGCTTTTTGCAGAGTCACCGGCCCCACTTTGCGCAGCACCCATTCTTCGTCTTCGACCATTTGCTTCCAGGCCGCGCGGAGGTGGTCTTCAAAAGCGGCTTTGGCGTCGGTGAGGGCGGCGGCGGCGACGCGCTGGCCGTCCACGCGAGCCATGTAAGAGTACGCGCTCCCCAGCGCCTCGTTCACGGCTTTGCGCGCCGCCGTGAGTTTGGTATTCAATTCCTTCGCCTGTTCCTCGTCCAGTTGAGATCCGTAATCGCTCCTGACTGATTCGAGCGCAGTAACTTCGCGCAGGGCGTTGCGCAGGCGGGCGAGGCCGCGCGCCGAGGGCAGGAGAAACAGCAGGGTGTTCCGGTAATGCCGGTCGCGGCTGCCGCACTTCTGGCTGAGGGCCATCAGCCGCTTTTCCACCGAGGCCGCGAGCGCCCCGCCGCCGTTTTCGGCGTGGGCATAGTCCGGGGGCAAGACGAGCAGGGCGAGGGATTTTTGTTCCGGCAGGTCTTCCGCCGGGTTGACGACGATGCGCCACGTGGCGGGGTCAACGCGCAGGCCCATCACCTGGTCCTGCAGAGTCTGGAGAATCTCGTCGTCGAAGTTCTGCGAGGCAAATTGCGCGCGGTATTGGACGATGAGTTTGGTGAGCGTAGGTTTGGTTCCGAACCAGTGGCGCTTGCCCAGGCTGCCCGCGCTCGCCGTGTGGAGATAGAAGGCGCGTTCTTCTAAAGCCAGCAGCGCCCCGTCGGTGTAGTTCCAGTTGAGGGTGGGCCGCCCGTTGCACAGTTTGAGTTCTTTGGTGCTGAAGCCCGCGCGCTCGCCCTGCCCGCCAAACGAGCCGAGCAGGATGCTGGCCGCCAGCCCGCGCGCGATTTTCTCGTTGGCGTAGTCGCCGCCGCGCTCTTCGTCCAACTGTTCCGCGTTGGCCTTGCTCCCCAGCACATCGGCGGCGACGACGGCTTCGTAGGGCGCGCCCCACAGGCGGGTGAGCGCGGCGTGCAGGGCGTCAATCGTCCAGCGCACGTGGCACGGTTGGATGAGGGGCTGCGACTGCGTCTCGTTGTTGCGCCGCTTCCACAGATCGCCCACCACGCTGGCCAGCAGGCGCAGCACGCCGCGTGTGCGCTGAAAATCGCCGTGACTCCCCCACCGCAAATACAGGCCGTCAATCAAGGTGGGATGAAACGGATAAGCCGCCAGCAGGCGGTCCTTATACGTGCGCTTGCTGGCCTCTGCCGGGACTTCGTTCTGGTGCTGCTGGTACATCTTCATGTAGGCGTCGGCCACGCGCGCGTGCTCGGCGGGGTCGCCCAATGACTCAAAAAGCCGCCGCCGCACGACTTCGTACACTTCGTCATCCGCCACTGGCTTCACGTCCGCGCTCATGCGCCCGAAGCGTTTTTCGAGCCGGTCGAGAATCTCCTGGCCTTTCTCGGAACTGGCGACTTCGAGGTGGCTGGCCGGCAGCGTGGCGACCAGGGCGACGCCCTTCACCTGCCCCACTGCTTCGGTGAGTTGTTGGGTGAAGGAGATCGTCTGATCGGCCAGCGTCGTGTTCCCCACTTCGACGCCGGACGCGCCCACGCAGTAGTCCGCCAGCTCGTCCAGGAGGACGAGGCACGGCGCGGCCTGGCGGAGGATGTCAACGAAAAGGCCCTGCGGGACGGTACGCGCCTTGTCGTTGGCCTCGACCTGCCGGTACAGTTCCACGCCGCCCAACTGAAGCGCAAGTTCTCCCCACAGCGTGCGCGTGTGCACGCCCTCGGGGGTTCTGCGGCCTTGCGTGGCGTCGCACGTCTGGTTGGTGAAGACCGCGACGGCTTTGATCTTCTTGGGCAGTTCGTCTCCCAGGGCGGCGCGCACGTCGGCGCAGGCGGGGGCCTGGCGAATTTTCTCGGTGTGTTTGGCGAGGTGCCAGAGCGCGACGAGCGAATGAGTCTTGCCGCCGCCGAAGGAGGTTTGCAGGCTGAGGATGCGGTCGCCCGCGTCGGCCCCGCCCGCGAGCGCGCGCACCGCCTTGCGGAGGACGTTGGTGAGGCCGCCCGTCAGGAAGGTCTTGGCGAAGAAGGCTTCGGGGTCAAGGTATACCTCGGCGGCGTCTTTGCCCTGTACCACCGCCCACAGGTTGGCAGCGAACACCGCCTCGCTCAGGCGGCCTTTTTGGATGTCGTCGTGGGGGATGGCGACGGTGTGCCAGGGTTTGAGAGCAGAAGGCATAGTGGGTCACTCCCGTTCGGAAACACGCGCGCGAATCCCATATGCGCGCCGCGCATAATTTATGCGCGCGCGTATATACAATATGCGCGCGCGCATATTGTCTTCAGGACGACTTCTTGTTGGCGAGTACATAATATGCGCCCCGCCGCTCGCCGCGCAACCTCAATTTCTTGTTAGCGGCCAAACGCCTCAAAAGACGGCTGGCTTGGCCGCCGGTCAGACTGCATAGGTCTGCCGCCTCCTGGCGGGTGATGCGACCGTGTGCGGCGACATATTCTATGACCATCACGTGTGCACACAAACCTTGTCAGTGGGAGCGGCGCGAAGCGGACAACCGCGACCGTCGCGGCTACAAGCCGCTCCCACGCCAATCCCCTGACAACCTTTGAGTGCACACGACCATCACTTCCTGCTTGACACAGGCGGCAATCCGCACTATGATCATTTCAAGCAATAAATCGGTTCGCCCGATTTACCCGCCCCCGGCGACAAGGTAGCCAAGTGAGGCTGCCTTCCCTGTAAAGGGATAGTCGGGGGTGTTTTATTTCCTGGTCATGGCGCGTTCCACAAATCAGCCACCTTGTGAGCGAAGGTGTTGAAATGCCGGCTATGGCCTTCGATGACGTGCTGCCGCACTGCTCCCACAATCATATCAGCCAGTTGCAGACCATCCTCGCGGTCGGAGTCAGCGCCAACAAACTTGGCAAATGGCCGCTTCCGCTGTCGCGCCCGACATTCTTCTGACAACCGAATGCGAAGCGCTCGGAGGAGGCTCGGCACTGCGCCATCCAGGATCAGCACATCGTCGGCAATGTCCAACTCGGAAGCACGCAAAATCAATCTTGTCGTCCATTCGACAATGAAATCTTGTCCACGCCACTTCATCATAGCGACTGGCAGTTGCGATTTGTCAACGACAGCTGCCCGTACCCGAAATGCGAGGGGCCCGACAGATCGAAAGAAAACTTCATTTTGGGCTTTTGTCGTCTTGTGGTATTTGAATTCAAAACTCGGCGAGAGATTAAGCGCCTCACGAACCAACGCCAATTCCTTCAAAGGTTCTCGTCTGGCCAGTTGCACCATAGCCAGCGTGAAATGACTGGTGGAACTTCGCCCTGGATCGCCGGATTCGTCAAGGAAAAAGTATTGGGTCACATCAACCCCGGCTGCGCTGGCGGCTCCGACCGGCGCCCCTCCATCCGCAGAGTCTCGCGCTCGCTCAACAGCGCGCTGATCAACTTCCAGTCGTCCTCGCCGCGCGGGAGAACTTCAAACAGGGCCTGCGCCAGTTTCCAGTAGGGCGCGTGCTCCAGCAGGTCGCGCTCGCGCAGGAATTTGACCAGGGCGGCGCGGTCTTCGTTCTGCCACAGGGCCATGGCGTGGTGCAGTTGGTCAATGAGGGGGACCTCACCCCCCGGCCCCCTCTCCGCCAGCAGAGAGGGGGAGCGCACCCGGCGCAGATGGTGGGAGCGGTCTTTGAGCAGGGCCAGGCGGCACTTGGCCCCGTCCACAACAAACAGGCCGCGCTTGCTGGCGACCTCCATCGCGTCTTCCGTATCGCCGCTCATTTGCATCACGAGACGCGCGTCGTCCCACGCCTGCTCGCCCGTGCCGTAGAGGTTGGCCCACACGAAGTAAAGTCGTGAGACCGAGTCGCCGGTGAACTCGCCCGCGATGGCCTTGAGCGCGGCCTCACGCGCCAGTTCCAGCAATTCCGGCACTCCGACGGGCGCGCCGTCCGCGCGCTCGACTCTCTCGTACTGCCCGAACACGCCCACCGCCGGGCCGTAGCAGGCCACAATCAAGTCCGCGCCGCGAAATCCGTAATCCCAGAAGCGATGCACGCTCTCGCGCACCGCCTGCTCGATTTCCTGGCGCACGTCTTTGAACGCCGCCGCCGCGCCGACCTGGCGAGGGCGGCAGATGACGGTGATGGAAGACTCTAACGCAGAACTGCCAAGTCCCCGCGCACGGTTCTTTAGTTCAGTGTCAATCGGATAGGTGGCAGTGGTGGTCAGGTTCGCAGCGAAAAGTGCGTTGATAAGCGCTGTCCACGCTTCGGTAGATTGATGGGCGAACATCACTGCGAATACACCATCTGGTTTACATGCACGCTTGGCTTCGGCAAAGCACGCACTCAATTTGGAGGTAAAGTGCTGCTCTGCTTTGTCTGCATCACCGCTGTGACGGTGCTTGAGCGCAGTGGCTTCCTCGCCTTTGGGTGTAAGCGGCGTGGAAAAGACTTCGGGAATGACATCGCCAAGCCCACGCTTTAGCCACACATAGAACAAATCGGATAGGTCAGCATAGGCAATTTCGTCATAATAGGGTGGGTCCGTCACCACAACATCCACAAAGCCGTTGGCAGCCGACAATCTTCCCCCATCATCACAAGAAACGTGGGCGGGGTGGATGCCTGTTGTAGTCATGGGTGATTCGTGTTTGATAACACGGAGAATCCATCCGATCTGCCCTTGGGCACCACCTGTTACCAGGTTAAAAGGGTTTGTTTCTGAATAGTCCCAGACCATCGCAATCTTTGCCATATCGAATGGCGTTTGAAATTTTTCATAGCCGCTGTCCCATCTGCCGACGGAAGTAAGGCGCATTACATTTCGACTCACCCACAACCCAAGATACGCTGCTACTGCCCTGCGATACTCTGCATTAGGCTCGTGGTGTCCCAGTTGTGTCAATGCGTCGGACAAACACATTGCCAAAGTGTGCATGGCAATCATCTGGCGGGGATTGAAAAGGGAACCCCAGGTCTTCATACCGTAGAGATGGACGGTAATATCACCTCGACTTGAGACGTGCTCATCACTACCAGTAACTTCTGGTCGAATAAGTTCGTGTGGACGCTCTACCGTCTCCGCCAACTTCCTCGCCTCCTCAAAGACTTTCAGGTCGGTTGGCTCTACCGGGCGGTAGTCTTTGCCGTTGGGCGTGTCGGTGATGACGGCGACCATGCGCTCGCCCATCTTGCCTTCCAACCCGGCGCGGCGCAGGTCTTCCACGGGCGTGGTCTGCTCGCATATCGGGCAGCGCACGCTGCCGCGCCCCTTTTCAATCATCGTGCCTTCGGTCTCTTTGATGGCGCGGTTTTTGGCGATGCCGAATGTGACCTCACCCCCCTTCCCCCTCTCCGCTTGCGGAGAGGGGGGGAGGGGGTGAGGTAAACTCGTCTCCGCAAGCGGAGAGGGGGTGAGGGGGTGAGGTAAATCTCTCTCCGTGGACGGAGAGGGGGGGAGGGGTTCAGAAAGTGCGGCGGCAATTTGCTTAAGCACAGAATCCAGCGATTCCAGCACTTGCCTGTCCGTGAAGCGCAAGACGCGCAAACCCTGCGCTTCGAGGAACGTCTGACGAATAGCATCTTCGGCGGGGGTGTATTGGTGAATAGGGCCATCCACTTCGACGACGAGTCGGGCTTCCGCGCAGTAGAAATCGAGAATGAAGCGGTCAATGGTGTGTTGCCGGCGGAATTTATAACCCGAGAGTTGCCGATTGCGTACCGATTGCCAGAGCAAATCTTCTGACGGCGTGGGGTCGTGGCGCATTTCGCGGGCCAGCGGCTTCAATTTTTGCCAGAGGTCGGGAGGCGTATGCCACCGCGCGCTCCCCCTCTCCGCTTCCCTGCCTCCCCTCTCCGCCTGCCGTCCCCCCCTCTCCGCAGGCGGAGAGGGGGCCGGGGGGTGAGGTTCCATCGTCAGCGCCACGCGCTTGCCGGGCTTGTTGCACACCAGCAAACTGCGCAGGAGCGGGATTTCTGCGCGGCAGGAGGGGTTGGAGCACGGCGCGGTGCGCGCCCACAAGTAGCCCACCACGGGCAGGCCGTCTGCGCCGGGCGGGTAGAGATGCCCGATGCGCTCGCGGGCGCGGTCGAGAATCCAGTTGGCCCAGTGTTCGACGTCGTAGGCAAGGACGTTGGGGACCTCGACCCCCATCCCCGGCCCTTCCCCCGTCGGGAAATTCTCCGACAGGGGAAGGGTGTCCCCTCCCCTGTCGGCGCGCTTTGCGGACGGGGGAGGGTCAGGGTGGGGGTTGCGCTTGCCCGGCTTGCCATACTTCTGTGGGAACTCACACGTGGCGCGGAGGATGAGATAGGCCACGGGGTTGTAGTCGTTGGCGATGGCCCGACAACCCAGGCGCGTGGCTTCCAGCGGGATTGCGCCGCCGCCCGCAAACGGGTCGAGCACGGTGGGCGCTTCGCCGCCATTCGCAAGGCGCACCAACTCGCGCGCAATCCCCAACACCGCGCGACCCTGCTCGTTCTCCGGGTCGCTCGTCTCCCATTTGACCAGGCAGCGGTCGTCCAGCATCTCGGCGGGCGGGGGTTGCCCCCCTCTCTGCCCGCGGAGAGGGGATGGGGGTGAGGTCTCGCCGCGCTCGAAGGCCAGCCATTCGGGCGACCATTTGGCGATGAAGGTGAGCAGGCGGTTGCGCGGCGTGTCGGGGATACCTTTGTAAGGCTTGTAAGGGTCGGCGTCCCGCTTGCTCTTCTTTCCGCGCCAATAGCCCTTGAGAATCGGCGGCACTTCGTCGTGGAGCAAACGCATCACGGCCTTGCGGAAGGGCTTGGGACAATCGGGATGGTCGGGGTCGGGCACGAGCGAGGCGAAGACCACCGCGCGCGAGGCGGCCAGCGGCCGGCGCGCCCACCACAAATGCAAGGTCGAGATGTGTCCGTGCCGCAGCGACTTGTCGCGCACGCTCTCGGCGGAGATTTCGCGGATGGGGAGGGCGACTTCGATGAGGCGGGGGAGGGGCATGGACAGTGAACAGTAATCAGTAATCAGTGAGCAGTTGGGAGACCTTTAGGGTCTCGCAGACCCTAAAGGTCTGGCGGCTCTTCGGCAAACGCTTGCCAGTTGGCTTCGTCCACCAGCCATTGTACTTGCTTATAGAGCATTTCGGCGGTCAGTTTCGCGCCGGGGTCTTGGATGAGGTGCAGGCGCGGGCGTTCGCCCTTACAGTGGGTCACGATGTAAAGAAAGGCGCGCTCGCGCAGTTGGCGCAGCTTGTCGAGTTCCGGGCCGGTGATAATGATGGGGCCGGATTGCGCGCGGCCTTTGACCTCGATATAGCGCATCTCGCCCGGGGGTGACTCAGAGCGGATGTCGTAATGCTCGCCATCAAGGTGGACATCGTAAGGCGTCCAACCGCGCGCCCGCTCGTAACGCATCACCATCTCCATCGCGATCCGCTCCACCTCGTCGTCGCGGCGCATGGGGAAACCCCGCCTCGGGGTCTCGGCGGCCACTTCCACCTCGGCCACCGGCGGCGGGACGACGAGGGCCGAGGTCAGCAGGTTGGGCAGGTTCGCGCTCAAGCGGAGCATCAAATCCAGTTCGGCCAACCGCACAGCCTTCCGCTCCTTGAGTTGTTGGATGCGCCGCTCCAGTTTCGTTCGTTCTTCGGGGTCGTCGTCGCCCAGCAGTTGGGCGTGCTGCGCGTCGTTGAGTTGTTCCTGCAAGTCCAGGATCAGCGCCGTGAAGGTCGTTTCGAGATAATGCCGCCGCAAGTCGCACTCGGCGCGGCGATGCTCGTGAGCACGCTCGACCTGCTTTTCGGTCAGTTGCTCGTAGGCCCACATTTGCACTTCGTCGGCGGAATGGGCAGAGACATCTGGACGCTCGACCTGCCCCTCGGGGACAGCATAATTCAAAAGGTTCGCCGGAGAGGTGGCGCGTAAACCCAAATGATCGGCGGCGATCACGCTGAGTTGCTGATGCGCCAGTCGCTTCTTCTCCTCGCGCCGCTCGTCGTTGACGCTGGACTCCACCAGCCAGATGCGCTGCGGGCGGGCGATGTTCGGGTCAACGAGAATAGCGCCTTTGGCGAAGGCCTCGCGGGCGCGGCCAATGGCCCAGCGAATGAGAGCCTCGAACAGCGGGTGTCCGGGGCCGAGCAGCCGGGTGTGGTCGGGCACACGCGCTTTACTGGCGACGCTGACCAAATCCTTGTCGAACACGAAGGGCGTGTCGCATTTCTCGGCCACCGACAGGCGGGCCTCGCGCGCGGCGGTCAGAAGCGCGGCCGGCGTCCGCCCGACGTGGAAGACCGGGTAATGCTTGTCCTCCGTGACCGCGCCTCCGGCGGCCTGATAGGCGGCGACGAAGAAATTCTGGATGAAGCGCGGTTGCAGGCGGCGCTCGTCGGAGGCGTCGCGCAGGCGGCGGGCCGCGCGCAAGTCAAGCCGCGAGGCCAGCGAGTGTTTTTGTTGCAGGGCAATTAACGCTTGCGCTTTCTGCTCCAGTCCGCCATTGAGCCGGCGCTCGGTTTCGACGGCGGCTTCCGCGCCCGTCTCCGCGTCAATGGAGCGCTCGATAAGCTGCACCAGCGGCACGTCTTCCAGCAGTTCGTCAATCACGTCGTACACCCGATCCGTGCCCAGCTGATCGCGCATCAAATCCATCTTCTTGAGCAGTTTTTCCAGCACCGCGCCCTCGCGGGTATTGGTCGCGACCAGGTTGTACACCCACACGTCACCCCGCTGGCCGTAGCGGTGGACGCGCCCCATGCGTTGTTCGAGGCGGTTGGGGTTCCACGGGATGTCCCAATTGATGAGATAGCGGCAGAATTGCAGGTTGATGCCCTCGCCCGCCGCGTCGGTGGCGACCATGATCTTGGCCTTGTCCCGGAAGTTGAGTTGGGCCAGTTTGCGCTGATCCACGTCCATCCCGCCGTGAATGGTCTCGACGGTGTAACTTTTCCTCCGCAAGCGGTCAGCCAGATTGTCGAGCGTGTCCTTGTGCTCGGTGAAGATGACGAGTTTCTCGTCGTCGCGCCGGATCACGTCCGACTCGTCCAGCACCTTTTCGAGTTCGGCGAACTTGGCTTCGGGGTGGTGCTTGAGCGCCTCGGCCATCCGCAAGAGACGTTCCACTTCCTGCCGTTCTTTCTCAACTTCGGCGGGGTCTTCGCTCAACACCTGCCGGAAGATACGCTTGTCCACCGCCTCGCGCTCAGTTTCGTCCAGGTCTTCGTATTGGGCGATGTCGTCGGGCGCGTCCTCCTCCCCGCGCAGGAGGCGCTTCTTTTCGGCGCTGGTGCGCGCCGTGTCCCGCAGAATCCGCAGCACTTCGTCGAGCGCGGCGAGGCGGTTCGCCAGGGTGCGGGTAATCGCGTAGATGCTGCTGGCCAGGCGGCGCTGCATCACCATCAGCGTCAGTTCGACGTTGCGGTTTTTCTTGGCTTTCGCTTCTTTGCGCCGCGAGCGGACGTAGCGGGTGACGGCGTTGTAGAGGTCGAGTTCTTCGGGCGTCAGTTGGTAACCGGGCGTTTTGGTATGGCGCGGCTTGAAGAGCGGCCCGCTCTCCCAATCCACCATCTCCTCTTTCAAGCGGCGGAGGAAGAAACGGTTGCGGGCTTTGGTGATAGCCGCCTCACCCTCGAAGGCCTCGCCCGCCGCGTAGGTCGCCACCGCTTCGTGGATGCGCTCGGTGACCAGTTCGTCCTTCTGGAACAGGTCTTCGTCGAGCAGCATGAGCAGGCGGCGAAAGGTGTCTTTGCGCCCGCGATGGGGAGTCGCGGTGAGGAAGAGCAGGTGGTCGGCGCGCGGGGCGAGGGCCTCCACGGCCTGATAGCGGTCGCTGCGCTCGACTTTGGAGCCATATTCATAGGCCGAGAGTTTGTGCGCTTCGTCAACGACGATCAAATCCCACTGCGTCTCTTTGGCCGCGTTGAGACAGCCCTCGTGCCGGGCGATGAAGTCAATGGAGGTGACGAAGAAGCCTTCGTCTTGACGGGAAAACTGCCCCGGCTTTGCCTCGAAAGAGGCCCGGTTCACCAAATCGAAATCCAGACCGAACTTCTCCAGCATCTCATCCCGCCACTGGCGGGTGAGGCCGCCGGGCGTGATGATCAGCGCTTTGCTGATGACGCCGCGAAACCACATCTCTTTGACGAGCAGGCCGGTCATGATCGTCTTGCCCGCGCCGGTATCGTCGGCCAGCAAGAAGCGGATGCGCGGCGAAGGCAGGAGATAGCGGTAGACGGCCTCGACCTGATGGGGCAGGATGTCCACCACGCTGGAATTGACGGCAAAGAGGGGGTCAAACTGGTAGGCGATGCGGATGCGGTGGGCTTCCACGCCGAGCAGAAAAGCCTCGGCGTCGCCGTCGTAGGTGTATTCCGCGCCGCGCACTTTCGTCAGCCGCGCCAGTTCCTCAGGGCCGAGCGGGCGCCTGATTTCGCGGCGCGTGGCGACGGTGACGCCCTCAATCAGCGTCTTAGTCCCAAAGGGCGCGACGCGGCGCACCTCGACGTGCTCGTCAGGTTCGAGGCCAGCCACGATGTCGCCGGGCTTCAATTCTTCGGCTTGCATCCGGAATGCTTATATCCCGCGCTTCCGCCGTCGCTGCGCTTCCAGCGCCGCCTTCGCCTGCGCCATCAATTCGTCAAAGGACTGGGCAACGTCGGGGTTGTACCACACCAGCCCGGCGCTCACC
>DAOTXG010000432.1:0-5181 GCA_034435515.1 Anaerolineales bacterium | reverse complement strand
GCCTGTGGAAAAAGCGCCGCGTCCTGGGCGCCACCCGTTACGACCTCGTCCAGCGCGTGAACGGCGAACTGCGCGTTTACTATGGCGTCACCGACGACGGCGTGCACGGCGAGTGGAAGCAGGTGGTGGGAGGAGAAGAGGAAGGGTGAAGGAAGCACCGTGCTTATCCGCGAATTCGACCTGGCCGCCGATTACGACGCCGTCGTCGCTTTATGGCAAACCTCCGGTCCGGGGGTCAAAGTTGGGCGTTCGGACACCCGCGCCGAACTGGCGAAGAAACTAGAGCGCGACCCGGACCTTTTTCTGGTAGCCGAGTCGGCGGGGAAAATCGTCGGCGCGGTGATTGGCGGATTTGACGGGCGAAGGGGACTGGTGTATCACCTCGCCGTCGCGCCCGAACAGCGCGGGCGGGGCCTCGGCGCGGCGCTGATGAACGAGCTCGAAACCCGGCTGAAGGCCAGAGGCTGTGTGCGCTGTTATCTGCTCGTCGCGCCGGACAACTTCGACGTGATCGAGTTCTATCGCCGCCTGGGCTGGGAAGAAATGCCTGCGCGGATTCTGGCGAAGAATATTCTGTAGGTGGCTGCACGGGCCACTGCAACACTTCTGGGCGATCCATCTTTCAGATGAGTATAGATACAGCCTCTGCTCTTGCCCATGCGAAACTCAGCCTCGAGGGCTTATCGGTGGGTGATGCGTTTGGCGAGCAGTTCTTTTCAATCTCTCCTTATCCTGCGTCGTGGGCCGACCTTCCGGGAGGGCCATGGCGCTGGACAGATGATACTCATATGGCGCTCTCCATTGTAGAGGTGCTGAAGGCCTATGGACGCATCGAGCAGGACGCCCTTGCTCAAGCGTTTGCTCGCCGATACACAGAAGCGCCTCATCGGGGCTACGCTGGTGGGGCTAGTTTGCTGCTGCGTCAAATCGCGGCTGGTGCAGATTGGCGTAAGGCTTCACCCTCCTTATTCGACAATGGCTCGTATGGCAATGGGGCGGCGATGCGGGCCGCTCCCATCGGGGGCTTTTTCTACACCGCGCCAGAACGCGCCGCTCGGGAGGCCCAATTATCGGCAGTGGTCACACATGCACATCCTGAAGGGCAAGCTGGAGCTATGGCTGTGGCGGTAGCGGCTGCGCTCGCCGCGCACACACCCTCGCCGTCGGGGCGCGAATTCTTGCAGGAGATTGTCGCCTTTGTAC
Source organism: Anaerolineales bacterium (assembly GCA_034435515.1). GTDB lineage: Bacteria > Chloroflexota > Anaerolineae > Anaerolineales > UBA6663 > DATDRS01. The sequence goes on along the minus strand of DAOTXG010000432.1, from coordinate 3,978 downwards.
CAGAGAGTGTGACGCGGCAACGCATACTGCGTGCGATAGACATTCCGGCCGACGACCTTCGTACAGCCACAGGGGAGTTAGGGACTGGGAGCAAAGTCAGTGCACAAGATACAGTTCCCTTCTGTCTGTGGAGTGCGGCTTATCACTTGGATCATTTTGAAGAAGCGCTCTGGTGGACAGCAAAGGGCTTAGGTGATTGCGACACCACTTGCGCGATTGTGGGGGGCATTGTAGCTTTGTCAACGCATGAGATACCTACGGCTTGGTTAGAGCAACGGGAGCCAATCCCGGAAATATAGGGTGGCCAACCAGTGGTTGTGAGTGCATCAAAGCTGTACGACAGGTTCTCCTTTTCAGGTCATTGGTGATATCTGTAAGAGTTGGACTGCTCACCATCTCCGACCGTGCCTCGCGCGGCGAGCGCGAAGACGCCTCGGGTCCGGTCATCCGCGAGTTTGTCCTGGCGCGGTTCCAGGCCGAGGTCGCCGCGCAGGCCGTCATCCCCGACGACTTCGCCGTGATTCGGGATACACTCGTCGAGTGGTGCGACCAACGCGGCCTCGACTTGATCCTGACGACGGGCGGGACGGGCTTCGCCGTGCGCGACGTGACACCCGAGGCCACGCGGGCCGCCATCCAACGCGAAGCGCCGGGGTTGGCCGAGGCCATGCGAGCCGCGTCGCTCAAAGTCACACCGCACGCCATGCTCTCGCGCGCCGTATGCGGCATTCGCGGACGCACGCTCATCGTCAACCTGCCCGGCAGCCCCAAGGCCGTGAGGGAAAACCTCGAAACCATCGCTCCGGCCCTGCCTCACGCCGCCCAACTCCTGCGCGATTCCCCGGAGGCCGAAGCCGGCCACCGCCCCAATCTCTAATCTCCAATTCTCTAATCTCGATTTCTCTAATCGCTAACTTCCAGTCGCAGTATGCGCTTCGTTAAGCAGGATTACCTCGCCCTCCTCGCTCTTCTCCTGCTTGTCCTTCTCTTCTTCTGGCCTGTGACTTTCAACCTGGGCTGGATTCCACGCGGCGGGGGGGATCTCGTTTCGCTGCTGTGGCCCAATTACTCCTACGCCGCGCAGTCATTGCGCGCCTACCGCCTCCCTTTGTGGAACCACACTCTCTTCTCGGGCATCCCGTTTGCGGCCGATAACCAGACCAGCCTGTTTTACCCCTTCAATTTATTGGTTTTTTTCCTCGTCCCCTCGCTCCCCTACGAGGCAGTCGAATGGCTGGCCGTCTTCCACCTCTGGCTCGCCGGGGCGAGCATGTACTTCCTGATGCGGGTGCTTCTGCCCTCCCCCCTGCTCCCCAGCCGCCCCGCTCCGAAGGCATTGGATTGGGGGGGGCCCTATCTTCCCTCCCTCTTTTCGGCCATCGCCTTCATGTTCTCCGATGTCTTCATCACCCACATCGGCAACCTGAACCTCAACGCCGTCTCGGCCTGGCTGCCGGCGGTGTTCGCCGCACTGTACTTGAGCCTGGAGCGGCGCTCACTCGGATGGGCGGCAGGCGCGGGCGTGCTGCTGGGCCTGTCCACCCTGGCCGGCCACGCGCAAATGACTTTCATCATCGTCATCGGACTGGGCGTCTACGCGGCGTGGCGACTGATGAGCGAGATAAAGTCCGCCCCTCGCGCGCTGGCGCATGACCTGGGTCTCGTCATCTTCATGTTCGCTATCGCGGTTGGCGTTAGTGCAATCACCGTCGTGCCCAGCCTGGAGATGGCCCAGCACACCGACCGCACACGGCTCACTTACGAGGCGGCCTCCTCCTATTCGATCCCCTGGGCCGGGTTGGCCGGGCTGTTCACGCCGCTGGTGTTCGGGCGCGGCCCGGTGGACTTTTGGGGCCCCTGGGATCGCGTGGAGTTGGGCTATCTCGGCGTGCTGCCGTTGTTCTTCGCCGGCCTGGCCCCCTTCCGCGACCGGCGCAGCATGCCGGCCTTCATGGGCCTGCTGGCGGTCTTCGGGCTGCTCGTCGCACTGGGGGCGAACTTTCCGCTGCACCGCCTGCTGTATTCGACGATCCCTGGTTTCGCGCAAATGCGCGTTCCTTCGCGCTATATTCTCCTCGCAGATTTCAGCCTCGCCGTGCTCGGCGGTTTTGGCGTGTATTACCTGGCGGATGTTTCGCGCAGGCGTCTCGGGTTGTGGAGCGTGATCCTGTCAGTGATCGCGGTGACGACAATCGTGTTCGGCTACCGAAGCGCCGTGGGGGCGACCGGCGCACCTCATGCGTCTGCTCTACGTTGGGCGATGGCGGTGACTGTCGGCTTGCTGACCTCAGGCCTCACCCTGGTTGCCTGGCGGGACAAGTTGTCACGGGCCGCGCCGATGCTGGCAGTCGTGATCGTCTCCCTCGACCTCGTCGGGCACGGGGCCTGGGTGGAAGTTGACGACGCCGATCCGACGCTCGGCTTTCAACACCCGGTGGCGGCCGCCTTTTTGCGGGCGCAGCCCGGCCCCACGCGCATTGACAACGCCGCAGGCGCGTGGTCGCCCTCGGCGGCGGCGCGTTACGGCCTCGAAGACGTCAACGGCACCAACCACGCGCTTCTGTTGGCGCGGTATCAGGCTTACTACTGGTCGGTCGGCGCGCGCGGCACGCCGCTGTACAACTTCCTCAACGCCCAGTTCGTCGTCGCCGACAAAGACCGTCCCCCGGCTGACAACACGTTCGTCCCGGTGTATAACGAAGACCCCGGGGTGGATATCTATCTCAACACAAACGCCATGCCGCGCGTCAGCCTGGTGTACTCGGCGACGGCGGTTTCGACGGCGGAAGCGGCCTTTGCCGCCATTCACGCGCCGGGCTTTGACCCTGCCTCGCCGGTCGTCGTCGAGGGGTTAGGTGCGCCCGCGCCGGCGGCCGGCCCTGCGCAGGGCGAGTCGAACCTGTACTATCTTGACTACAAGCCAGAGTCATTTTCGGTGATCGCCGTCAACCCGGCCCCGGCTTATCTCGTGTTCGGCGAAGTCTGGTATCCCGGCTGGCGCGCCTGGGTGGATGGCGTCGAAGTCCCCATCTTTCGGGCTAACTTCGCTTTTCGCGGCCTCTATCTGCCGACGCCTGGCGAACACACGGTGGTCATGAAGTTCGATCCGCTGAGCTGGAAGATCGGCCTCGGCCTCACCCTGCTGACCTGGGCAGGCCTGGCCGCGTGGTTGGCCTATTGGTTCTATCGCAGGCGGACGCTCCGCCTGGCTGCGGCCCGCGTTTAGAGCAATTTCCGTTTGGATCTATGGATTCGGAGACAGCGGAGACGTTCCACCGGAACGTCTCTACATCGTGACGACGAGCGGAAAATGTTATAGAGCAATGGCCTTGTTTAGACGTCACTGGCTTTCACCAGCAGGTGTGGCCGCCATTCTTCTGCTTGCCGCGCTGCTCCGCATGGGCTGGCCGGGCGTCACGGAGTTCAAGCGCGACGAAGCACACCTCTATTCACTCGCGCTCGACATGGCCGAGTTCAAGGCATTCCACCTGCGCGGCATCGGGTCGTCGGTGGGCCTGCCCAACTCGCCTATCAGCGTCTATCTCTTTGCGCTGCCGCTGATCCTCTGGCAAAACCCGCTCGCCGCAACGCTCTTTGTCGGCCTGCTCAACACGGCCTCGGCGGCGTTGGCTTACTTCCTGGCTCGGCGTTACTGGAATGCGCGCGCCGCGCTCCTCGCCGCGCTGCTCTACGCCGCTGCGCCCTGGGCGGTGATTTATTCGCGCAAGATCTGGGCGCAGAATTTGCTGCCGCTGTTCGTCACCGGCTGGGCCTTCTCGGCGCTGCTGGCCCTGGTCGAGTCGCGGCGCAGATGGCTGATCCTCCATCTGATCCTGCTCGCGCTCGTCGTTCAGATTCACTTTTCCGGCATTGCGCTGGCGCTGGTCACGGTCGTGTTGTTGCTCGTCTTCCGCCAGCAGGTGGATTGGCGAATGGTCGGCTATGGGGTATTGGGCGCGGCGGTCACGGTCATTCCCT
>DAOTXG010000431.1:0-8088 GCA_034435515.1 Anaerolineales bacterium | reverse complement strand
GCCGCGCCCGTGCCGGTCTCGACCGGGCAAATCCAGGTCAACCTGCAAGTCAACGTGACCTACATCATCAAGTGAGGGCTCGTCCGGGAATAGGCTCTTAGACCCTAAGGGTCTCCGAGACCCTTAGGGTCTGAAACCGGGAAGTTATTTTTGGACAGCACCTAAGCGGCTCTTTACTAAGTAACTCCTCAAAAGTTTTCCCTACTTTTTTGCTCCCGCCGGATTTGTAATCCGGCGGCCAGGCGGCGGATTGCAAATCCGCCGCGAGCATGAGAAAAGTAGTAAGAAGTTTCGGATACTTACTTAGGATCGCTTCGCGTATATAGCTGTCCAGAAAAGTTTTTCCCAAATTCTGCTGTCAACGAGTACGAAACCGCTCCGCGTAAACGAATGGCGGCGCGAGAGCATATTCGTTTACGCGAAGCGGTTGATCATTCGTTGACAGAGAGGCGCGAAAAAATTTACATGGATAGCTATAGCGGATGGGACGCCCCATCCGCTATACTTTTAACCGATTTTCCGTTATTCTATCTGTTGACGTTTTTCTAATGTTTTAGACGTAAATTAGGGATATTCTCTCCACCCCAGGTGATGCCTATGACGACTGCCCCCGCTCCCGAAGCCGTCCCCTTCCGCGCCGAGATCAAGCAACTGCTGCATATCCTCGTCCACTCCCTCTACACCGACCGCGAGATTTTCCTCCGCGAACTGATCTCTAACGCCTCTGACGCCTTGAACCGCCTCCAGTTTGAGATGCTCACCAACCGGGACGTGCTCGACCCGGAGGCCGAGCTGGTCATCCGCCTCAACGGCGACCCGCAGGAGCGGACGCTGACCATCCGCGACACGGGGATCGGGATGACGCGCGAAGAACTGGTGGAGAACCTGGGCACGATCGCCCATTCGGGCGCGGCGGCGTTCCTGGAGTCGCTCAAAGAAGGAAAAAAAGTTTCCGACCTCATCGGCCAGTTCGGCGTGGGATTCTATTCCGTCTTCATGGTGGCCGAGGAAGTGCGCGTGACCTCGCGTTCCTACCGGCCCGAGGCGGCCGCCTGGACGTGGGTGGCCGGCGGCGGCGAGACCTATGCGCTCGAACCCGCCGACCAGACTGAGCGCGGGACGACCATCCACATCAGGCTCAAGGAGGAGGCCAAAGAGTTTGCCGAGGCCTACCGTCTGCGGGAGATTGTCCGCAAACATTCCGACTTCGTCTCCTTCCCCATCTACGTCGGCGACCCTTCGGCACTCCCTTCGGTCGCAGGGCAGGCCGATGCGCAGCCGGCGAACCGGCAGACCGCGCTGTGGCGCGAGCCGGCCTCGAAGATTGACGACGAGGCGGCGAACGACTTTTACAAGCAGTTGACGCTGGATTTCGAGAAGCCGCTGGCGCGCCTGCAGATGAACACCGACGCGCCGACGCAGATTTACGCCCTGCTGTTCATCCCGGCCAAAGCAGACCGGGGCCTGTTCAGCCTGCGCAAAGATCATGGCCTGAAGCTGTATTCGCGGAAAATCCTGATCCAGGATTACTGCAAAGACCTGCTCCCCGATTACTTCCGGTTCGTGCAGGGTGTGGTGGAGTCTGAAGACCTGCCGCTCAACATAAGCCGCGAGACGGTGCAGTCCAGCAAAGTCATGGAGCGCATCAAGACGGCGCTCACGCACAAGGTGATTGACACGCTCAAAGAGATGGCGGCGAAGGACGCCGGCCAGTACCGGGCCTTCTGGAAAGAGTACGGTCCGTACCTCAAGCAGGGCCTGGCCACCGACTACGCCGCGCGCGACAGGCTCACGCCGCTGCTGCGTTTTCACACCTCGCGCGCCGGCGACGAGGAGTTGACCTCACTCGCCGAGTACGTCGGGCGCATGAAGCCCGAGCAGCGCGCCATTTATTACATCCTCGGCGACGACCTGAAGTCCGTCGCGCGCAGCCCGCACCTGGACTACTTCCGCAAGGAAGGCCTCGAGGTGCTGTACCTGGTGGATCCGCTCGACACCTTCATGCTCGCCGGCCTGCAGACCTACGAAGGGTTCCCGCTCAAGAACGTGGACGACCCGGCGCTCGACCTGCCGAAAAGCGAGGGGAAAGACGAGTCCCCCGCCGACGCCATGTCCCAGGCGGAGTTCGACGCCCTCGCGGCGCGCTTCAAAGCGCAGCTGGGCGAGCGGATTGCCGACGTGCGCGCCTCTGACCGGCTGGTGGACAGCCCCCTCCGCCTCGTCTCCCCGGACGACGCGAAAGGGCACGAGATGGACCGCGTGCGCCGCCTGATCGAAAAAGACTTCACGATCCCCAAGAAGGTCGTCGAGATCAACCTCCGTCATCCGCTGATCAAGAATCTGTCGGCCCTGCTCACGGCCGGCAGCGCCGAGGCCATCGTCGGCGACTGCATCGAGCAGCTCTACGAAAACGGCCTCCTGCTGGAGGGACTGCATCCCAACCCCGCCGACATGGTCGGGCGCATCCACGCTCTGATGGAAGCGGCTACGCGGAGGTAGACAGTTCATTTCCCCGGCGGCGAAAACCGGATATTCAGAATATCCCCGTCCTGCACCACGTACTCTTTGCCTTCGAGTTTCAACTTGCCTTTGGCTTTCACCTCCTGATATCCGCCGAGTTCGGTCAGGTCGGCGTAGCCGGCGACTTCGGCGCGGATGAAGCCCTTTTGCATATCGGTGTGGACTTCGCCCGCGGCCTCGGGGGCCGTCGCGCCCTTGCGGATAGTCCACGCCCGCACCTCGTCCTCGCCGACGGTGAAGAAGCTTTGCAGCCCGAGCAGCTGGTACGAGAGCTTGATGACGCGGTTCAGGCTGGGCTCCTCAATCCCGTATTCTTTCAAGAACTCGGCGGCGTCTTCGGGGGGCAGCTGGGCCAATTCCATCTCCAGCTTGCCCCGCAGGGCGACGAGGGCCGAGCGGGCGTGCGGGTAGGCCGGGAGCCGGGCCGGGTCCAGCGGCTCGTCGCCCGTGTTGAACACGACGAGCATCGGCTTGCGCGTGAGCAGCTGGTAACTGGAGATCAATCGTTCTTCCGGCGGCGTCACCTCGACGTCGCGCAGGGGCGCCTCGGCGGCGAGGGCCTGCTGGAGTTTTTGGAAGAGCGCCGCTTCCTGCGCGTGCAGGCCCTTGTCCTTGACCTGGCCCTTCTTGGCTTCCTCGAGCAGCCGTTCCAGTTTGCGCTCCACCGCCAGCATGTCGTTGAGCAGCAGCTCACCGTCCACTATCTTCAGGTCGCGCGCGGGGTTCACCGCGCCGGAGGGGTGGGGCACGGTCGGGTTCTCGAAGGCGCGCACGACCTGCACGAAGCCATCCATGGCGGCGAGCTGGTTCAACAGCGGGCCGGAGAAGCCGGATTTGGCCGCCGCCGTTTCGGCTTCCAGCCCGGCGATGTCGGCGTAGGTCACTTGGGCGTAAATCGTCTTGCGCGGCTTGAACATCGCCGAGAGCCTGTCCACGCGCGGGTCGGGGACGGGGACGACGGCGGTGTGCACCTCGAACCGCCCGCCGCCGGTCATCTGGCCGACGGGCCGGTCGCCGCGCGTGAGGGCGTTGAAGATCGTCGTCTTGCCGGATTGGGGGAGGCCGATGATTCCGAGTTTCATGGGTGTCGTGTTGCGTGTTCCATATCAGGCCGAGCGGTGGGGAACGCTGATTCCGCTGAAAAAACCGCTGATAGCGCTGATTCCTGTTTTAAATCATCAACGAAAACCTGTCACTTCGACAGTCCTTCGGCTATGCTCACGCTTCGCGTGCAGCTCAGTGCGCTGCCTGAGCGACCCTGAGCGACAGTCGAAGGGCGAAGGATCAGTCTGATCAGCGCCCTCAGCGTTCCAAAGAATGGCGGGCTGAGTAGTTACAATGCGTAAACGACTGGTTGACTGTGAATTCTGCTTTGCTCTATACTGCCAGCATGAATCTGCGGCGCGAGATTGACGCGGAAGAAATCCGGCGGCTGTACGTAGACGAAGGCTGGACGATGGCCGAACTGGCTGAGCATTACGGTTGCAGCGAGATGACTATCCGCCGCCGGCTGGATGACTTGGGTGTTCCAACGCGTCCTCGCGGGCCGCATGTCAGCGCCTATATCGCCTGCGAATGGTCGCCCAATCTCGCCTATGCCGTCGGCCTGATAACCACTGATGGCAATCTTTCAAATGATGGCCGGCACATGTCAGTTGTGTCAAAAGACTACGATTTGCTCGAAACCCTTCGCGATTGCTTGGGCATCGACAATGCCATCACACGGACAACGAATAGCACGGGCTTACACTATAATCGCCTACAATGGGGCGACCGCAATTTCTATGACTGGTTGCTTGGGATTGGCCTTATGCCCGCCAAGAGTTTGCAGTTGGACTCCATCGCAGTCCCCGATGAATACATGGCTGACTTCATGCGCGGGTGTATAGATGGTGATGGAACAATCCTTACTTACATTGACTGCTACAATGTCTACAAAGGCAAGCGGTATGTCAATGAGCGTCTCTTTGTCTCTCTCGTCTCAGCCAGCTACAATTTCTTAGAATGGTTACAGCAAAGCGTCATCCGCGTGACCGATATAAGCGGCGCGCTCTTTTTACACAATAAACCGACAGACAACCATGCAGCCCTGTGGATGCTCAAATATGCCAAATATGAATCGATCCGCTTGCTGCATTGGATGTATTACTCACCGGATGTGCCGTGTTTGACTCGCAAGCGCGACAAGGCTTTGCCGTTTTTGACCGATTTGGAATGACCCTAAACATTCCGACGAGTTTCGGCTATAATTTGTGCAACGCCGAGGTGTCGGAATGGAATACGATCGCGACTCAAACTCGCGTGCCCCCAGCGGGCGTGAGGGTTCGACTCCCTCCCTCGGCACTCCACACAAGAACGCGACGGTCAAGCACCGTCGCGTTTTTCTTTGCGCTGCGCGCATTATACCATTCCGACCGGAGTCACGCTGAAAAAAATCGGTCTCTCCCGACTTTGACGGGATTATCGTAGGTCACGCTTTGTGCGTGACAACTTCTGACCGCCTTCGCCCTTACTCGGCTGGCGGGTGCCAACCGACACTGGCCCAGCGATTCCGGGCGGCGACGATGGCGGGGCCAAGCAGACGTTCTCGAAGGTCGTCGCGCCGCCTTTGGAAAGGGGCTGAATGTGGTCATGCGCGAGGGGGATGCCGCTGTTGGCCTCAGTGGTCAGGCAGTAACAGCAGCGATGACGGTCGGCTTCGGCAATGCGGGCGCGCAACGCCCCAGGGAGATAAGCGGACACTGGGGCTCACGGAAGCAGCGCCGTGTGCCCCCGCCAGCGGAGCAAGACGGCAGCGTGGGCTTTGCGAAGCATGAACCGGTCGGCCTCGGTGCGCAGCCCGATCAATTCCAGGCGTTCAGTTTCGGTCAACGCGCTGCTTTGGTTGCGCTTAAGGAGCAGGTCATAGCGCTCCATCTCGGCGGGCAGCTTGTGGCTGCGGACGATCTTCCAGAGGGCCTCGTCGTCCAGGTGATCCATGGCGGCGAGGTCAGTCTGAAACTCCGGCGGCGCATCGTCCCAGGCCGGGGGACTGCCCACCCGCAGGGCGTGCAGGATGACTTCTTCCAGCGAGCGTTTCGTCGCGCGGGCGGTGTTCGCCAGGCGGCGGTAGAGTGTTTCGGGCAATTGAAGCGTGACTGTCTCGGCAAGCATATCACGGGACCCTTGACGGCTATTGTATATCTACAATCCACAATCTGCAATCACGGCGCACGACGGCCTGCGGCTGGAACGCGGCCGGGCCAGCCGCGCCTTGGAGCGGGCCGTGGTGGAGCAAGTCCGCGCGCTCGTCGCCGCACCCGGTCGGCAGGCCAGCCCCGAGGCCTGCGCCGAAGTCACACGGCTCATTGCCGCCGCCGGCCGCCTGGGGTTCGACTCTCTCCCTCGGCACTCCACACAAGAACGCGACGGCCAAGCACCGTCGCGTTTTCTTTAGTGCCGCGCGCATTATACCATCGCGCCCTTCAACTCCTTTCTTGCAGTTCGGCCAATACATCGCCCACTACCATAATCAGCAGGCGGCGCTTTTCAGCCCGAGAGAGCACAATGCCCTCGTCGGCCAGAATTTTCTCGTAAGCCTCCTGGATAGCCTCTTGCATCCTATCGCGTATCCACCGCCAGAGCGGAGCGGACGCTACCACCGGGTTAGCCTGGGACGACGGTCCGACGTGAGCGCTCGTGGCGCTGGTGCAAGCAGGTCATCAGTCCCCAGGTGGACGACCGACAGGCCAGCAAAACGACGGGCAAGTCGTCGCTCACCTGATTTTGCCATCTTCCAGCATCATTGTACAGTAATAGGGTGCATGCCGGGTTAGGCCGCCGCTCGTTGCGCCAGATTGGTGATGAGATTGTAAGTGAACCAACCATCCTCAGTGACAAATGCTTGCGGCTTAGCGGTCATCGCATCTCGCTGAACACCAATGCCATCCGTGTAAGGCATGAATGAAACCACCTTGTCATATCGAATCCTAAATGCTTTCGCGGCTCCAGCAAAATACAGATGTCTATTCGTAACCCCAAGATATCCTGTGTCGATGTGAACAGCCTGTGATGTGGCTACGGGATCGCCCCTGAAGCCTCCAACGCGATAATAGAGACCTTTGGCGACGCGGACGCTGAAGCCGTGTGAGCCTCCAACGTAATGAGTTCTCGACCTCTGCTCATAGTATTTGACGCTGGTAAAAAGCCAAATCAATGTCTCGCCCTTCTGTAGATTGAATGGCAATGTGCCCTCTATCTGGATGCGCTGCGGGAGTTTCCCTTCGAGGATGTCACGAATTATGGCCGCTTTAGCAACTCTGCTATATGCACCGTGATGATCTAACTGCTCCTGGCTTAGCGCGAAAGCGTTGCGAAACTCCATCAGTGCGTGTTCTGTCTCGCTTGATAGAACATCCTTGTCGAGAGAGGCTGCTACTGCTTCTTCCCACCCAGTTATGATAAGATTGTTCATGAGGTCAGTGTTAATGTACGATGAGGTCGCTACTTCTTTAAGCTGGTGGCTAAAAGTGGAATAGTCAGTTGGCGAGACCGCTGCTTGGCGTACAAGTGCAACTAGGCGTTTGCAGCCTGCTTCGTGCTTCTCGTTACATTCCTTGTGTCGGTTTCGGAATAATCCTGCGTCTCGTCCGCAAAGTTGGCATTTCCCCATTTTGCGTATCTCCAGCTTGAGACAACCTAACGGCTGGCGTAACTCGCTGTCAAGCCGCATGCACTAGACTCGGCAAACTGATTTATCTTGTACTTCCAGCAGCGGGCAATATCTACGACAGCGAACGAAAATGCTTCGCTAACTGTTCCAATCCCCAATTCCTATTGGCGATTTCATCTAATTTGTATTTCCAGAGTGAGCCTACTTCCCATTCATCAACTTGGTTTTCTCTCTCTCCAAGCCAGCCTAATAAGCCGCCTTCGCGATCAAAGTCAGTCGGTATTTTATGCCGAGCCTTGAATCGCGCCGCACAATCATTACGATGTGATTCAAAGTAGGGCACCAAATGGACTTTATACTCCGATCCGATCTTTTCACTTGCGCTTGCTCTTAGAATCAGCGTCTTGAGGTAGTCACCTCTAGTTCGTGTTACCTCTGCAAGCTCTTTATACTTGTCGAGTTCGTGAGTATGTTGGTCACGGAAGGCCCTGGTGAAGGTAGTGATAGCTCTTTCAATTAGGCATGCAGCCCACTTGAAATATCTGGCTTCATCAATTGAGCCACTATCCTTCTGACCAGGAGGAGCAGGAATCACTAGCTGAGAGTGAGCGAAGGTAAGTGGCGCTCGGCTTAAGAAAATGTATGGAACCTTCTTGGCGTCATTCCAATCAGAAACTTGATCCCATTCATCCCCCTTAATTCCACCCTCGTTACAGATACTATCCCACTCGCTTCCGGCAGATCCCTGCTTATACGACTTGTGCAAATACCAAAGTTTGCCAATTCGAGGGTCTAGCAGTTTGTCGGAGAGACTGCGGTCTCCATGAGTTGAAACAGTGATAGACTTGACGCATGACCCGAAACTTCAAAACCGCTGACTACGAGGCCACGTTGAACCTCACCATTCGGCTACAGGA
>DAOTXG010000430.1:0-9402 GCA_034435515.1 Anaerolineales bacterium | reverse complement strand
TCGTCACTTGCCGCCTGCTACTTAGTCGGCGTCGCGCCTGGCGTGGGACTGGGCGTGGCGCTGCCGCGCTCGATCACCACTTCGATCTGGCTGGGCAGGATGTTTTCGGCGCGCAGTCTCTCGGGCAGCAGACTCACCTGCGGCGCAACCTGATGCGTCCCCGGCCCTAAGTCCTGGAGGTCGATAAACACAATCACATCCTCTGGCTGGAGCGTGTCGAGGACGGGGAGGGGGCCGAGGAGCAGCACGTCCACCGTCTCCGGCGAGGGGCTGGCCGCCAACCCCGGCGCCAGGCCCTGCACTTCCAGTTTCCGGGGCACGGTCAGACTGCCCTCGATGGCGGCAATGTTCACCTGCACCAGCACGCTTTGCTCGCCGACGGGCGCCACGCCCTCCGGCAGGGCGAGGGTGAGGCGCTGCACGATGTCGTCGCTCGCGCCGGTAATGTCCAGCGGCTGGGTCTCGACGTAGCCCGGCAGGTCGCCCACCCGCAGCGGATCACCGGAGGAGACGGTGAGGACCGGGGGCGCGACCGTGATATTCGTGATGCGATAGCCCGCCGCCACCTGGCCCTGCGTGACGACCTTCACGGCGACATCGCGGAAACCGGCTTTCTGCGTCACCGACACGACGATTTGCGCGATGGCGGGCGTCAGCGTCACCCCGCTCACTGGTTTGCCGGAAGCGTCAATCGGAATGAGCGGCGCCTCGCCGCGGAAGTCCTGCTTGCGGTTCGCCAGCGAAATGGAGGCGATGATCTGGCTGACGCGGTCCACGGCGGAGGCGGGGCCAGTGATGGCGACCCTGGCGATGGACGGCCGGGGCGCGCTCGCTTCGTAACCCTGGGCCACTTCACCGCTGGCCTCGACGCTGATCGGCAGCTCGCGCGTCGCGCGGCTTTCGAGCGTGACGCGGATGAACGCCGGGGTGAGCTTGACGACCAGCGCGGTGGGCTGGTCTAGGCGCCAGTCCACCGCGATGTCGTGGGTGCCGGGCGTCTGCCCCGCGAGATTGGCCGAGAGATGGATTTGCTCCGCCGTCAGCTCTTCCCACGTGGAGCGCGGGGCGCGGATGGTGACCAGTGTTTCGGTGGCGACCGGGCCGACTCGGATCAGATTGGCGGGCGTGTTCATCAATTCGACGGCGACCAGTTCCCCAAAAGTCCGTTCCTCGGTGGGATTCTCTTCGTTGACCGCCACCACCCAGACGAGGAGCGCCAGCAGCAAGGCCAGCAGCAGCGTCCCGACGTTTTCCCAGAACCAGCGGCCCATGGCGGCTCAATCTCCGGCGGCTTCTTTTTCTTTGTTGCGCTGGGAACTGGCCGGCTGCCGGGCAAAGGGCTGGCGCAGCCGCTCCCACCACGACCGACTCCCGCGCGGGCGGTAGAAGGCGGTGAGGATATTCTTGAGGCGCGCGGCGTCCAGACGGCGGATCATGCGCCCATTGTGGGCGACGGAGATGTTCCCCGTTTCCTCCGAGACGACCACGGCCACGGCGTCGCTCACCTCGGTGATGCCCAGGGCGGCGCGGTGGCGCAGTCCCATCTGCCGGTCAGTAACCGTCTCGCTGGAGGTGAGCGGCATAATGCAGGCCGCCGCCGTCACCCGGTCGCCCTTCACCAGGGCGGCGCCGTCGTGCAGGGGCGTATTGGGATAGAAGATCTGCAGCAGCAACTCCACGGTGATCGCGGCGTCGAGCGCCACGCCCGTGTCGGCGTAGTCTTTCAAGCCCACCTGCCGCTCGATGACAATTAGCCCGCCGTGCCGGCGCTCCGCCAGGCGCTGGGCGGCGGCCGCCAGGGCCTCCACTACCACTTGAATGTCGGCGGCCGCGCGCGGGCCGAAGCTCAGAGCGGTGCCCGCGCGGCCCAGCCGTTCTAGCGCGCGCCGGATTTCTGGCGCGAAGATCACCGGAATGGAGATGAGCAGGGCGGGCAGGGTATTGCGCAGCAGCCAGGAGAAGGCGCGCAGGCGCAGGAACGTGGTGAGCAGGGCAATGGCGATGACGAGGATGATGATGCCGCGCAGCAGCACGACGGCCTGCGTCCCGCGCACCAGCGCCAGCAGGCCATAGATGGTCAGCGTCACCAGCAGGATGTCCAGGACACTCAGCCAATCGAGACCGGAAAACAGCAGGGAGATTTCAACCAGTATCTCGTCCACGAAATACGCTCACGCGCGGCCAGGGAAGCCGCCGACCGGGGGAAGAGGCCCCGTCCTTCGACTGTCGCTCAGGATCCCCATCCACCGACCCGGGGGGCGGGGTCGGCGCTGCGTCAGGATTGAATTTGAGCCAGCAGCTCTTGATAAGCAGCCGGGTCGTCCGGCCCCAGAGCAATAATGGCCTTGATCGTTTCGGCCGCCTGCGCGTTTTCCCCGGCGTTCAATTGCTGGTCGGCCAGCCGTTCGTACTGGGCAATCGCGTCCATCTTGCGGCCCATGTTCTGATAAGTGCGCGCCAGGCGGTCGGTGATGTGCGCCTCGTCGGGATAGTTCGTCGCCAGTTCTTCGAGCACGCTCGCGGCGCGGTGGACGTTCCGCGCGACCAGCAGCTGCTTCAGGAGGACGTCGAGTTCGCCGAGCGCCGCGCGGGGATTGCCCAGGCGGAAGTGCAGGTCAATCAGCAGCAGGCGCGCTTTTTCGTCGCCGGGCGCGAGCGTCCGGATCTGCTCGTATTCCTTGAGCGCCTCGCGCCAGTTCAACAGCTGCATGTCGATGTCGCCGATCTTGTGCAGAATCCGCACGCTCCACGAACTGTCCAGCCGGTTCTCCTGCGCGACCCGGAGCGCGTCGGCGTAGGTGGCGCGCCCGGTGGTCAGGTCGGCCAGGGCCGCGTGCGCGTCGGCCAGCTCGACGTATTGGCCGAGGGCATCTTCCAGTTTGCCCTGGTCGAGATACAGATCGATCAACTGGTTGCGCACGGCGAGGTCGAGCGGGTTCAGGCGCAGCACCTGCTGCATGATGCGCGCGGCCCGGCCCATTTCGCCGCGCTGGCGGTAGCTCTCGGCGATGACGGCGTACTTGGTGGCGGCCGCCACCGGTTTGTTCTCGGCCGTCAGGATCTCGGCCATGCGGGTATGCACGGGCAGGTAGATGGGCGAGAACTCCAGCGCGTAGTAGGCCTCTTCCATGGCCGTGGCCCACAGGCCCTGTTTCATGTACTGCTCGATGCGCTTCATGCTCTCCAGCACTTTGCCGCCGCCCGCCGCCGCCAGCATGTCGGCCAGCGTGGCGACCTGGCCGTCTTCGGCGGCGGCGTCCAGCTGCTGGCGCGTCTGCCGGGCGCGCTCTTCCCAGCCGTCGCCGGCGAGGAACTGCGCCAGGCCGGGGACCAGGCGGGCCACCTCCGCATCGGTGGCGCGCGCGAGCGACTCGTTCAACGTCTCGTAGGCTTCGGCCAGCGCGTCCTGCCGGGCCGGCGCGACGAGCTGCATATCCAGCCGCTTAAGGGCCTCCAGCCAAGAGGTGAACGCCTCGCGCAGGTTGCCTTCGCGGCGGTGCGCCTCGCCCAGGCCGTAAGCCGCGCCCAGGCCCACGTCGTCGCGCGCGACCACCGGCTGCAGGTATTTGATCGCGTCTTTGGCGCGGTTGGCTTCCAGCGAGAGCGCGCCGAGCATGAAGCCGATCAGCGGGCTATCCAGGCCCGCCTCGACGGCGCTGGTGAAGTTGCCCAGCGCGGCTTCGACCTCGTTGCTCGAAGTGTTGTTGAGCGCCTGGCCGAGGAACATGATGGCCTGCGCCCGGTTGGGTTTGCCTTTGCCGAGCAGCCCGGTCGCGCCTTTGGTGATGGCGCTGACCGACCCGGCGGTCTTGCTGGTGTCGGTGTCCTCGTCGAACAGCATCTCGGCCAGTTGAGCCAGGGCGGCCTCCCTGGCCGGGTCTAACGGCGAGGCCACTTTCGCCGGTCGGCCGCCCTCGCCCGGCGCGCCGAGGGCGGAGGTCCCCACCTTCTTCTTTTGGTCGAGCGCGGCCAATGCGCTGGGCGAAAGCATGCCGGTCGAACCAGGCCGGGGCGCATGAGCGGCCGTGACCTGCGCCAGCACAGGCAGCGGGACGCCTTTGCGGAGCTTGTCGAGCGCCTCGCGGATTTCCGGCGATTGCGGGGCCAACTGCGCGGCGCGCGTCGCGGCCTGTACGCCCTTTTCGCTATCGCCCATGCGCTGGAAGATGCGGGCCACTTCCAGATATTCGAGCACGGCCAGCGGAGTCTTGCCGGTGCGCTCGTAGGCCAGCGCCAGCCGCGAGTGGGCGTTGAGGTTGTCCGGGGTCAGGCGGACGACGCGGCTCCAGTTGTCGATGGCTTTGGGCACGTCGCGGCGGTTGAGGTGGATCTCCGCCACCGCCAGGTAAGTCTGGGCGGCTTCGTTGAGGCGGCCTAACTGCTCGAAGATTTCGCCGCACTTTTCCGGGGCGACCGGGTCGCCCGGCGTGAGCGAGGCGGCGCGCTGGTAGACCTTGAGCGCGTCTTCGGGCCGGTCGGATTGCAGCAGGGCGAACCCGAGGCTGGTCAGGGCGTTCGGCTCGTTGGGGAACTCGGTCAGCGCGGCGCGATAGCAGGCCAGGGCTTTGTCCCACTGCAGTTCCCAGGCGGCCGAGTGGCCCCGCTGCATGGCTTGGTCAAAGGCTTCGCGGTTTCCGGCCATAGCGAGCAGAGTATAGCACGATTTTTATTTTACGACTTGCATCTCTTCCCAGTTCTTCCCGCTGCGGACTTCGACGCCGAGCGGGATGTCGAGTGGGAACGCGCTCCCCATGACGTCGCGGACGACCCGCGCGGTCGCGGCCACTTCGGCGGTCGGACATTCGAAGACCAGCTCGTCGTGGACTTGCAGGAGCATCCGGGCCGAGAGGCCGGCCTGGGCGAGCGCGGCCGGCAGGCGCAGCATGGCCAGCTTGATGATGTCGGCGGCGGTACCTTGAATCGGCGCATTAATCGCCTCACGCTCCAGCCGCGCGCGGGCGATGGCCGCCTCGCGCGAGCCGGAGGGCTGGGCCAGGCCGGGGAAGTAGCGGCGGCGGCCCAGCAGGGTCTCCACGTAGCCGCGTTCGGCGGCCAGGCGCTTCGTCTCGTCCAGGTAGCGCTTGACGCCGGGGAAGCGGTCGAAATAATTCTTCACGAAATCTTCCGCTTCGGCCAGCGTCAGGCCGGTCTGCCTGGAGAGCGCGAACGCGCCCATGCCGTAGAGCAAACCGAAGTTGATGCTCTTCGCCTGCCGCCGCTGTTCTTTCGTCACCTTTTCCAGGGGGACGCCGAGGATAGCCGCCATGGTCGCGGTGTGGATGTCCTCGCCGCTGCGGAAGGCCTGCAGCATGGTTTGATCCTGCGCCATGTGCGCCGCCAGGCGCAGCTCGATTTGCGAGTAGTCGGCGGCGAGCAGTCGCTGACCACGCGCCGCCACAAATGCCTTGCGCACGCGCCGCCCCAGTTCGGTGCGGATGGGGATATTCTGCAAATTCGGCTCAGAACTCGCCAGGCGGCCCGTCACCGACCCGGCTTGATTGTACGAAGTATGCACCCGGCCCGTCGCGGGGTTCACGGCCTCGGGCAGCGCGTCCACGTAGGTGGACTTGAGCTTGGCGATCTCGCGCTGTTCGAGGATCTTTTCGATCACGGGGTGCTGGCCGCGCATATCCTCCAGCACGTCGGCGGCGGTGGAGTATTTGCCCGCGGCGGTCTTGCGCGACCGGTCCGCCGGTTTGAGCTGCAGTTTGTCGAACAAGGCTTCCGCCAGCTGCTGGGTGGAGTTGACGTTGAACTCGTAGCCGACCAGCCGGTAAATGTCCTTCTCGATGCGGGTCAGCTGCTTTTCGAGCTCTTTCGACATCTCGGCCAGTTCGTCGGTATTGAGCGCGACGCCCGTCATCTCCATCTCGGCCAGCACGGGGATGAGCGGCATCTCCAGCTCGTCGAAGAGCCGGCGCTGCTGCTTCTCCTCCAGTTCCTTGCGCAGCAGCGATACCAGGCGCGTGGTCATGTCCACGTCGGCGGCGGCGTAGGGCGCGGCCTGCGCGATGGGCGTCCGCTCCATCGTGATCTGCTTCTTGCCCGAGCCGAGCAGTTCTTTGATCTCTGTCATTTCAATGCCGAGGCGGACGAAGGCGAGTTTCTTCAGCCCGAGGCTGTGCGAGCCAGGGTCGGCCAGCCACTCGGCGATCATCGTGTCGAACGCCAGCGGCGCAACCCGGAGGCCCAGGCGGGCGAGCACGGCGTAATCGTACTTGACGTTGTGGCCGTATTTGGGGAGGCGCGGGTTGGTCAGAGGCTTGTGGAGGGCGGTGAGGACGGTCTCCAGGGGTAATTGGTAATGGGTAATTGGAGATTGCAGATTGGGAGAGGCAATCTCTAATTCTCCAATCTCCGCCTTATGTCCTACCGGAATGTAATACCCTTCGCCCTCTTTCACGCAGAGCGCGATGCCGACCAGGTCGGCGCGCATGGGATCGGTAGAGGTCGTTTCGACGTCGAAGGTGATGAATGGGGCGGCGTTGAGGGCCTTGACCAGCGCCGCCAGCCCCGCCGCGTCATTGACCAGCGTTACCTTCGTCGGCCCTTCGCGGACCGGCGCCGCCATTACAGCCGCCTCTGCCCCAAACAACGCCAGCTGGCTTCCGCCGCCTGCTGACTGCCGGCTGCCCTCTGCCGGCTGCCCCCTTTCCAGCTGATCCACCCGCCTCAGCAGGGAGTTGAACTCCAGCGTCTGAAACAGTTTGACGACGCGCTCGCGGTCGAAGTTTCCGGCGCGGCAGGCTTCGAGGTCAAACTCGACCGGCACGCCGGTGACGATGGCGCTGAGTTTTTGTGAGAGGTAAGCCTGCGTTTTCCCGGCTTCGAGCTTGTTCTTGAAACGAGCGGGGATTTTGTCCAGGTTCTTATAAATCTTGTCGAGCGAGCCGTATTGCTGGAGCAGCTCGGCGGCGGTCTTCTCGCCCACGCCCGCCACGCCGGGGATGTTATCGCTCTTGTCGCCGTCCAGCGCCTTGAAGTCAATATATTGCCTGGGCGTCAGGCCATATTTGGCCTTGACCTCCTCCGGGCCGTAGTCCACCGCCTCGGAGAGTTTTTGCCCCGCCAGGTTGATGGTGATGCGCTTGTCGGCGAGCTGCAGCAGGTCACGGTCGCCAGTGACAATTTTGACGTCCACGCCCTCCGCGGCGGCGCGCCGGGCGACCGTGCCGAGCACGTCGTCGGCCTCGTAACCCTCGGCGGTCAGGATGGGGATGTTGAAGGCGGCGGCCACGTCGTACAGGCGGTCAATCTGGACGCTCAGCTCGTCCGGCATTTTGGCGCGCGTGCCTTTGTACTCGGCGTACAGGTCGTCGCGGAAGGTGCGCCCGGTGTCGAAGCTGACGGCCAGGTAATCGGGCCGATCCTGCTCCATGATCTTGATCAGCACCGAGGTGAAGCCGTACGTCCCGGCGGTCGGCTCGCCGCTCTTGGTCACCCAGCGCGAGGCCTCGCGGTCGCCGCCGCCGCCCATGCCCGTCAGCGCGAAATAGGTGCGATAGGCCAGCGCGTGGCCGTCAATGAGATAGAGAGATTTGCGTTTGGGCATAGGATGCTACTCTGGTAAACACTACAGCGAATTTAGGAAATAACGAATTTGCCCCCGTCGGCCAATTCGTTCCTTCCCCAATTCGTTGTAGTGTACTACACGGCGGCGGAAATCTTTCACCAGTTTCGGGCGCAGACCCGTGAGGTCTGCTTCGCGAAGACCTCACAGGTCTAGGGCACCGGCCATAAACTTCTGCCGCACTGGAGCAGTGTTTGGGTGCACGCAAAGTTTGTTAGCAGTTGCACTGCTGACAGCGGTCTGGCCGCAGTGCAACTGCGGCAGAACAGGGTCGCCTGACAACGTTTGCGTGCACACCAGTGTTTAGACAGCTAGAGTAGACCCTTGAAGTGATAATGATCTCTGGTCGGCATCTTCCAACTCTACCTTGTCACCACTAACTCCAATTGTTCCGCCGCCTCGCGCACCAGCTTCCGCACGGTCGGCAGGGGGATGCGCACACGCAGCGCGACCGAGAGCACCAGGTCGCCGACGACGGCGAGCGAGTACAGCATATAGCGCGCGCTGTCCGTGTCGCCTTCAAAGCGGATCACCTCGCCGCCCTGCCGGTTCGTCTGCCACGCCTTCGCCACCACCTGGGCCAGCGTGTTCGCCGCCGATTGGCTCAGGCGCGGCGCGAGGGCGACCGCCTTTTTCCCCTGCGTCAAGAGCACCGGCTCGTCGCGCAGCGCGTGGCTCAACGCCTGCACGTGCCCCTCGACCAGCGCGCGGTTGTCGTTGTTGACGGCGAGCGGCCGGTCGAGCGGGCGCAGAGGCTTGGTGCCGACCGGCTTCCCCGCCGTCCGTTCGACGACTTTCAGCATCGGCTGGGCGCGGGCATTGCTGTCGGGCACGACGTAAACTTCCGGCCGGTCAAACCCGGGCTGGCCGAGGATTTTGTTCACCAGTTCCGGCAGGTCGGGCAGGAAGAAGGGCTTGGTGAGGACGCCCTGGATGTCGAGGCCTGGCGGTGCGTCGTCCCGGTTGTAGGGGATGAGCACGACCGGCAGGCCAGGGACGGCCTCGCGCAGCTGGCCGATGAGGGCCGGCACGTCGCAATCGGGCAGATCCACGTCCACCACCGCCAGGTCGGGCCTGAGCGCCGCCGCCTTCTCGCGCGCCTCGGGGCCGGTGGCGGCCAGTTCCACCCGGTAGCCGCCCATGCGGTGCAGCGCCTCGCCGACGACGGTGGCGAAAGGGGTGTTCGGGTCGGCGATCAGAACCGTGCGCATCGGCTGTATTTTAGCAGATGGCCGCTTCGCGTGGCATATCGTGTATCGGAGAATGAACGGCGCGCGCCGCTTGACTAAGTAAGTATCCGAAACTTCTTACTACTTTTCTCATGCTCGCGGCGGATTCCCTGGCACTGCCCGCCAGGGCAAGTGTGCAATCCGCCGCCTGGCCGCCGGACGCTTCGCGCAAATCCGGCAGGAGCAAAAAAGTAGAGAAAATTTTTGAGGAGTTACTTAGTGGCAAGCATCCTCAAAACCGGAGGTGAATGTCACTATCCTGCTCATTTGCCTGACCGTATACTCGTCTGGGCAAGAGGAGATTGATTGTACGTGATCCCCCAACCGATCATCCAGAAAGAGGGCCTTCTATGTCCAGACAATCCAGTTTCTCGAATGACCCAGCGCACATTTCCCGGCGCGATTTTCTGCGCCTGGCCGGATTTACGGCTGCCAGCCTGCTCGTCAGCAGCTGCCAGGCCCAAACAGAAACAGCAGGCGTCTCGCCCGAAAGCCCGTCAACCGGAAGACTGCCAGCGCAGGTAGCCATCGGCCAGGCGAAGACCTATGATCGGGACACAATCGAGCAGCAATTGCAGAAACTGATAGACCAACTGGGCGGGC
>DAOTXG010000429.1:0-3237 GCA_034435515.1 Anaerolineales bacterium | reverse complement strand
GCCGCCGCGCGGGCGCAGGAGTGCGACGTGCACGACCGCGCCGATGAAGGCCGGCATGGCGAGCGGCAAAGCCAGCAGCCACCGCCACATGCGCCGCAGAGGCAGATCGGTGCGTTCTACCAGCCACGCCAGCGCCGCGCCCAGCGCCAGCGTTCCCAGCGTCACCGTCCCCATCAGCGCCAGCGTGTTGTAGAGCAGGCCGATCAGCCTCGTCTGCCACAGCCGGGTCCACGTCTCGGCGTCAGCCGCCGCCGCGCGATAGACGACATAGAGCAGCGGCGTGGCGATGAGCGCAGCCACGCCGGAGGCCGCGACGAGCAGGACGCGGTTCATCCGGCGTTTGCCAATGCTCCGCCGCCGGAGCCAGCGCTGGAGGAACGCGGCGGGGTGGGTGAGCGGGAGGGCTGTCTTCACTGTCGGCGGGCTGATCAGATGAGGTGTGTTCCATATTGCGTATTACGTATTGCGTATTCCGCTTATCCATTACGCAATACGTAATACGCAATACGTCACGGTATCGCCAATTTTTCCAGCAGGCTCAGCGTACTTTCCAGATTATCGGCAGCCTGCACCAGGTTGAACCGGGCCAGGCGGTAGTTGCTCAACGGGCTGACGTCAGGGTGGAGCGCGACGCCGGGGCGAAGGGGATATTCGTAGTTGAGTTGAGCAAAGACTTCCTGCCCCTCTGCCGAGAGCAGATAATCCACAAATGCTTTCGCGGCTTCGGCGTGCTTGGCGCCCTTGATCAGCCCAATGGCCGTCGCATTGACGACGACGCCCGGCTGCCCCTCGCCCTGGTCGGGATAGACGACGGCTACCGGACTGCCCTCGGCTTTCTGCAAATGATAATAGTAGTGGTTGACAAGGCCGATTTTGAACTCGCCGGCGCCGACCGCTTTGCGCACGTCGGTGTGGCCGCCGAAGAACGTGACTTTGTTTGCCGTGAGTCCGGCCAACCAGGCCTCCGTCGCCGCCTCCCCGGCTAACTGGCGCATGGCGGCCACGTGCGCCTGAAACGAGCCGTTGGCGCTTCCGGCAGCCGCAATCTGCCCCTGCCACTTCGGATCAGCCAGGTCGCCGATAGATTGGGGCGCTTCGTCGGCGGCGACGAGGTCGGTGTTATACATGATCACCCGCGCGCGCAGCGTGAGGCCTGTCCACAGCCCGTCGGGGTGACGATACTCGGCGGGCAAGTCCGCTGCGTTGGGCGACGTATAGGGCTGGAACGCGCCCGCGTTCGCCAGTTTCTGCACGGTCATCACTTCGGTTGTCAAAAACAAGTCGGCCTGGGGATTGGCTTTTTCCTCCAGCACGGCGTTCGCCAGTTCGCTGTTGCTGCCGGCCTTGAGTACCACGTTCACCGCCGGATATTTAGCCTTGAATTTCTCAATGACGGGATTGACGAGCGCTTCCGAGCGGCCCGAATAAATCACGAGGTCTCCGCCGACCGACGGCGACGCGGGCTGGGTCGGCGGAGCAGGCGTGGCGCAGGCGGCCAGCCAGGCCAGCGCCATCAGCGCCATGACGAATTTTTGAGAGACGCGCAAAAGCATGGAACATTTTCTCCTTATCCGGGTAGGACAAGCCGCTGGCTTGTCCGGGAGCAATTTTTTATATTCTTATTGCAAATAACTTGCATTTTCGGTATCATAGTATTCGTAATCTCTTACGTCAACGCCGCCGCAAAATTCTGGTCTTGACCGCTATTCAGTCAAAAGTTAACCGAGGTCAATTTTGAAGATCAGCCCGGTCATGCAAGAGTATTTGGGGGAGATTTACCGCCTTGAACGGACGCCCGAAGGTGTGACGACTTCCGCCCTGGCGGAACGACTCGAAGTCTCGCCGTCGGCGGTCGTCCGTATGTTGCGCCGTCTGAACGAGGCGGGGGCGCTCACGCACATTCCGTATCAGGGGGTGAAACTCTCGCCCGAGGGGGCGCGCGAGGCCTTGCGTTCCATCCGCCGCCACCGCCTGCTGGAAGTGTTCCTGGTGAAAGTGATGGGCTTCGGGTGGGACGAAGTCCACGAGGAGGCGCACCGGCTGCAGTTGACCATCAGCGAGGCGTTTGAGGACCGGATGGACGCCGTGTCCGGTTACCCGACCCACTGCCCGCACGGCGACCCGATCCCGACAAAAGACGGGCGCCTCGCCGAAGTCCACGACCAACCGCTGTTGGACGCGCCGGTTGGCGCCTCCGCCGTGATTCGCCGGGTGAAAAGCGACGACGGCGAGAAACTGCGTTACCTGGCGCAGCTTGGCCTGGTGCCGGGCGCGGCGATTCAACTGGTCAACCGCGCGCCGTTCAATGGGCCGCTGCGTTTGCGGCTGGGGAATGACGAGCACGTCATCGGCGCGGAACTGGCGCGCACGCTGCGCGTGGAGATCGCGCCATGACGGAGGCCGAGATTTTCGCCCGCCTGCGCGCCTCGGGCTACCGGCTCACCACGCCGCGCCGAAAACTGGTCGACATTCTCCTGCGATCCGACGCGCCGTTGACGGCGGAGGATATCCGCCGGCGCGCTCGCCAGGCGCGCGTCGGCGCCGACCTCTCGACGATCTACCGCAACCTCGCCACTTTCTGCGAAATGGGCTGGCTGAATGCGGTTCACGGCGCGAATGGCGAGCGCTACTATCAGGTTCACCGCGGACGGGAGCAGAGTTTATCTGTCGTCTGCCTGGATTGCGGCAAGATCACGGCGCTCGCGGCGCCGGCCTCGACAGGCGCGCTGAATGAGGCGGTGCGCGGCCTGGGCTTCAAGGCCGACACGCTGCAGGTGACGCTGTCGGCCCGTTGCGAGCACGAGTGCCCGCGCAAATCGGAGGTGAAATAGACCTGACGTTAGTCCATGCCGATAAACGGACTCTTGTTCGGCACGATCGTCATTTCCTTCTTGGCTGACGTGCGGGCTGCCTCAGTTCCGGTGAGCGCTTTGGGGTCGAAGGCCGGAGGCTTAATAGGGAGGATGACGTAGAAGCGGCTGCCGGGCAGTTTGGCTGGATCGTGCCCGGGACTTTCCACCCAGAGGCGGCCGCCGTGCCCCTCAATCACCCCTTTCGCAATCGGCAGGCCCAGGCCCGGCCCCGCGCCCATGAATTTGGTTGCGCCAGTCGAGTGGACGGCAGTGCTCCCCACGCGGTAGAACTTCTGAAAGATTAACTGGTGGTGCTTGGGGTCAATCCCGATGCCCACGTCGGCAAACACAATTTCCAGTTGGGGCGGTTGGCCGCTGGCGGCCT